>JAEUQS010000400.1 GCA_016789625.1 Acidobacteriota bacterium
GGCTGCGTCCTCTTCATCGCGACGGTCTATGTCCTCGTGAACGCGTTCGTGGACGGCCTCGCCGCGACCCTCGATCCACGCGCTCGCGCCCGGACCGCCACATGACGAAACTGTTGGTGAGGCTCCGCCCCTTCGGGGCTGCGCACCTGCCTGCCGGCGCCCGCGTTGCGGCCGTGTTCCTCCTCCTCGCGCTCGCCGTCGCCTGCATCGCGCCGTTCGCCGTACGCGACGCGGCCACGAGCCTCGACCTCTCGGCGCGCCTCGCGCCACCCACGACGGGGAGCCTGTTGGGAACCGACGAGCTGGGCCGGAGCGTGGCCTCGCGCCTCCTCCTCGGCACTTCTGTGTCGCTCGGCGTGGCCGCCGCGGCCGTCGCGCTGTCGTTCGTCCTTGGCTCCTTCCTGGGCCTCGTCGCGGGGGAGCGCGGGGGCTTCCTCGACGCCGCCACCGGGCGGCTCGTCGACCTCACGCTCGCGTTCCCCGGCCTCCTCCTCGCCGTCGCGCTCGCGGCCGTGCTCGGGCCCTCCGCGCGCAACACCGTGCTCGCGCTCGCGGTCACGGGCTGGGTGCCGTACGCGCGGCTCGCGCGTTCCGAGGCCCGGCGCGTCGCGTCGCTGGACTTCGTGGCCGCAGCGCGCGCGTTCGGCGCCGGCTCGCTGCGAATCACGTTCGTGCATCTCCTGCCCAACGTCCTCGCGCCGCTCGTCGTGCAGGCCACGCTCCACCTCGCGGGCGCGATCCTCGCGGAGTCGGCGCTCTCGTTCCTGGGGCTCGGCGTGCCGCCGCCCGCGCCGTCCTGGGGCGCCATGCTCGCCGGGGGCCGCGCGCATGTCCTCGACGCGCCGCACGTCGTCCTCGCGCCCGCGTTCGCGATCCTCGCCGTGGTGCTGGCCACGAACGTGCTCGGCGACGCGCTCGTCGACCGGCTGGATCCGGCGCGGCGCACACGAGGCGTTGCCCCGGCATGAGCACCCTGGTCCCCGCTTTGCGACAGCCCCTTTCGCGAAGGGCCATCGCCGGGCTCTTCCTCCTCGCGTGCCTTCCGTTTCTGAACGCGCTGCCGGCGGACTTCACGTACGACGACCGCCCCATCATCAAAGACAACCCGCGCCTCGCGTCGCCCAAGGTGTTCCCTCAGATCTTCACCACGCACTACTTCGGCGGGCCGCTCACCTCGGGCACGGCCTACCGCCCGCTCGTCCTCGTGACGTACGCCGTCCAGAAGTGGATCCACGGGAACCGCTCCTGGGCATTCCGCATCGTGAACATCGTGCTCCACGGCGGGGTCACCGTGCTCCTCGCGATGTGGCTCCTCGCGCTCGGCTTTCCGCGCGGGCCGAGCCTGGCGACGGCCGCGCTCTTCGCGGTGTCGACCATCCACGTGGAGGCCGTGACGTCGCTCGTGGGGCGGGCCGAGCTGCTGGCGGCATTCCTCGTGATGTCCTCGGCGCTCGCGTTCCACCGGGCGACTGCCGCCGAGCGCCTTCGCGTCGCTCCGTACCTGCTGTGCCTCGCGCTCTTCCAGGCGGCGGTGTTCGTGAAGGAGAACGCGATCATCCTGCCCGGCGTCGTCTTTCTCGGGCTCCTCTTTCGCACGGACGTCGCGGGACCGCCCGTCGCGCGTCTCCGCCGGGCCGCGCTGCCGCTCCTCGGCGTGTTCGGTCCCGTCGTCGTGCTCTTCGCCGTGCGCTTCCTCGCGCTCGAGGGGTTTCTCTTCTCGAAGAAGGCCGGGATCTTCGATCTCGAGAACTCGCTGGTCGCGCAGCCGCGGATCCTCCGCATGGCGAACGCGTGCACGCTCATCGTGAGGTACGTGGAGAAGACGTTCCTGCCGATCGGTCTCTCGGCCGATCACTCGGCGCACGCGCTGCCGCTCGCCACGAAGCTGTCTCAGCCCCTGGCGTGGGCCGGTGTGCTGTTCCTCGCTTCGGTGAGCCTCGCCGCGCTCCTCCTTCTCGCCAGGCGCCCGCTCTTCGGTCTCGGCTGGGCGCTCTTTCTGGGCGCGCTGTTTCCGACCTCGAACGTGCCGTTCCCGATCGGCACGATCTACGCCGAGAGGCTCGCGTACCTGCCGTCGGCCGGGCTTTTGATGATGGCCGTGGCGCTCCTCTCGCCGCTCGTGAGGAGCGTGCCGCTGCCGCGGCCCTGGCCCGTTCGCGAGGCTCTCGTGTCGGTTGCCGTGCTCGCCTACGGAGCGGGCACCGTGCACCGGAACCTCGCCTGGGCCGACGACCAGGCGCTCTTCGGAGACATGGTGCGAAAGGTGCCGAACTCGGCCAAGGCCCACTACGACTTCGCGTTCGACGCCAGCCGGCGTGGTGAGAAGCGCCTCGCGCGAACGCACCTCCTGCGGGCCACGCGGATCTTTCCCCGCCACTACGAGGCCTGGGCGTTCCTGGGGCGGCTCCACTGGGACGAGAAGCGCCTGCCGTCCGCGATCGCCGCTTACAGACGGAGCATCGAGATCTTCCCCGACTTCGAGAACGGCCGATGGGGCCTCGCGAAGTCGCTCGAGGCCTCGGGCGACCTCGCGGGCGCGCTCGCGCAGTTCGACGAGGGGGCGCGGCGGCTGCCGTCGTCGTACCCGATCTCCTACCACCGCGCCCGCCTCCTCT
>JAEUQS010000439.1 GCA_016789625.1 Acidobacteriota bacterium
TTCGTTTGGGGCGTCCTCCAGGAAGGAGGCGTGTCGATTGCTTGATCCTGTATCCGAGTGGTCGCCATTCTCACGCTGTTCGCGGGTCTCTTCTTCGGTCTGCGCGTGGTCGAGGTCGAGGTCGGTCCCGGCGTGGCGCGCGTGGAGCTGCGTCTCGACGGCCGCGCGGTCGCAACGCTCGTCGCACCGGCCTGGAGCGCTCCGGTGGACTTCGGGCCGATACCCATGCCGCGTCAGCTCGAGGCCATAGCATTCGACGACGCGGGTGTACGGGTGGGCAGCGACAGGCGTCCCGTCAACCGCATCAACCCCCGTGTCCAGGCTGGGTTTTCGATCCGGCGGGAGACGGACGGCGAATCGGCGAGCCTCGACTTCAGGCCGGTCCGGGGCCGGGACCCGGAACGGGTTCTCCTTCTTCTCGGGGGTGAGCCTCTGCCGTCTTTGGACCTCACGAGGATTCCGCTTCCTGCTCGAGCTCCGGGAAGCACCGCGGTACTCCGGGCGACCCTCGAGTTCGCCGACGGCGAGATCGTCTCGGCCGAGGCCCTCGTCGGCGGCCCAGCGGGCCTCGCGGACGGCCTCACGCCGCTCCGCGTCACACGTGACGGTGGCTGGGCCAAGGACCTTCCCGGCTTCGACGGGTTCTTCGAGGCCGGGTCGTCTCCGCTCACGGTCGTCGCATCGGAGCGGGGGCCGGCCGAGGTGCGGGTCCTCGTGACGAGCCGGGCGCGGGCGGTCCTTCGCGATCCGCACGGCGTCTTCGGCATGAAGGACTCTCTCCCTCAGAGCCTGATGGAGGAGCACATCCGGTCGACGAGGGGCCAGCTCGGTGGGGACGCGGTATGGCGGCTGGTGGATCCCGCGCGTCCGACCGCCAACCCACCCGCCCGTTCGGGCACGGAGATCCTCGCCGGCCATCTCGGGGCCGGCAGCATGGCGACCGCGGACGACGACGTGCGCGGCGCCGTCGCGCTGTCGGCCCTCGCGCTCGCCGAGAGCGCGGTCCGGTGCGCGATCCTGATCGTCGTGGCGCCCGGCGAGGAGGCCCGCGGACCGCTGTCCGAAAGGGCCCTCGACGACCTCACGCGCTCTCTCTCGGTGCCCGTCGTGGTGTTCCGGCTGGGCGGCGGGAAGTCACCGGCGTTTCCGAAGGCCCGTGTCGTGAGCGGTCGTACCGCATTCGCGCTGGCGCTCGACGAGGAGATCCGGCGTACGCTCGACCGCCAGCGCATCGTGTGGATCGCGGGACGGGTGGACCCCAGGGCGGTGCTCGTCACCGCGAAGGGCCGCGCGGCGCGCGTGTCGCTTCGCAAGGAGCCTTGAGATGGTCGGATTCCTCACGCTCTTTCTGGGTCTCTTCTTCGGCGTACGCGAGGTGGCCGTGCAGGCGGCGCCCGGAGTGGCCCGCGTGGAGCTGAGGCTCGATGAGCAGCCGGTCGCGTCGCTCGTCGCGCCCGACTGGAAAGCTCTCGTCGACTTCGGCTCCGTGCCCCTGCCGCGCACGCTCGAGGCGGTGGCCTTCGACGCGGAGGGCAGGATCGTGGGACGGGCCGAGCAGCGCCTCAACAGGGTCCGTCCGCGGAGCGCGGCCTCTCTTTTCGTGACCCGCGAGGCCGAGGGCGACTTCGCCCGGCTCGTCTGGCAGTCGATCACCGGCAAGGCGCCGGAGCGCGTGATCCTGCTCCTCGACGGGCGGCCCGTCTCGAACGAGAACCTCGAGAGGATCCCGCTCCCGAAGGGACGCACCGCCGTCCTGCGTGCCGAGGTGCGGTTCCCCGACGGCTCCTCGGCGACCGCGGAGACGCTCGTGGGAGCGCCCGCGCAGGACGCGGCGCAGGCGGAGCTGACGGCCCTCGTCGTGGCGCGGACGAAGAAGTCCGCGGCGGAGGACCCGGCACAGATGGCGGGCTTCTTCCGGAGCGGAGGCAAGGACGTCCCCGTGGTTGCCGTGGAGGACGGGCCGGCCGACGTCCGCGTCGTCCTTTCGCGCCTGGCTTTCAAGGCCCTCGGCAATCCCTTCTTCACCCGCAGCCTGAGGCCCACCGTTCGAAGGCCGTTCGAGGAGCAGATCGTCGGTGCCGGCCGCTTCGGGGACGGCGTGACCTGGTCGGTCGTGGATCCCGAGGGGCACACTCGCGGCGAGGGCTTCCGGTCTTTCCTCGTGCACCGCAGCCATTCCGGGAAAGAGCCCGTGCTCAAGGGGCTCAACGGCTTGCGCGTCGTTCCGGGGGAGGGCCCGCAGGAGCTGCGCATGGCCGTCGCGCTCTCGATACTGGACCTCGCCGAGGGCATCGGTCGGCGCGCGGTGGTCGTGCTGGTCGCCTCGGGCGAAGAGGACAAGGGGGCACTCTCGGTCGAGGTGGTGGAGAGCCTCTCGACGTCGC
>JAEUQS010000522.1 GCA_016789625.1 Acidobacteriota bacterium
AGGGTTCGGTACGTGCCGTCCTCGTGGCGGAGACGGAATTCCAGCTCGAGGTCTCCGGCGCCGCTCGAGACATAGCTCTCGAGCACCTCGAGAACCCGCGGCGCGTCGTCGGGATGCAGACGGCTCTTCCAGTCCTCGAAGGTCCCCCCGGTCTCGCGGGCCTCGATGCCGAGCTGCCTCCTGCCATCCTCCGAGTACGTGAGAGTGCCGGTCGGAAGGTCCCAGTCCCAGAGGCCCACGCGGCCCGCAGCGACGGCTTGCGAGAGCCAGGCCTTGGCCTCGCGGAGCTCGCGGTTGGCCTCCTCCACCTCGATCGCCTTCTGCTCGAGCTTGCGAACGAGGACCTCGTTGTACTCGGCGAGCCGGACCTCTCCGTTTCCCGGCGGGGGCCTGGTCGCGGGCGCGGCGCCCCGCGCGAGAATCGCGCCGAGCCGCGCCATGAGCTCTTCCGGTTCTTGCGGCTTGAGAATGAAGCCGTCGGCGCCCAGCTCGAGGGTGAGCTTTTCGTCCCGCGGATCGGTGTAGGTCGCGGTGAAGACGACGAACGGGATCCGCGCGAGCGCCTCGTCGGCCCGGCAGCGCGCGAGGAGGGCATAGCCGTCCATGACAGGCATGAGGAGGTCGGAAATGATGATGTCGGGGAGGCGAACGGCAGCCGCCGAAAGCGCCTCGACTCCGTGCCGGGCCTCGTCCACCTGCCAGCCGTGAGCCTCGAGGATCGTGCGCAGGAGGTAGAGGTTCTCCGGCGCGTCGTCGACGATGAGCGCCCGGGTCACGGCGCGGCCTCGCGCGGCAGGCTGCGCGCGATGTCCGAGACGAAGGTCTCCGGGTCGATCGGCTTCTCGAAGTAGGCGTCGCAGCCGGCGGCGATCGCCTTCTCCCGATCGCCGGCCCTCGCGTGGGACGTCAGCGCGACGATCGGCGTCTCCCGCGTCGCGGGCTCGCTCCGGAGCAGCCGTGCGACGGCATGGCCGTCCATGCCGGGGAGCTGGATGTCGAGGAGGATGAGATCCGGGAGCTCGAGCGACGCGAGCGCGATGCCCTGCGGTCCGTCGACCGCGGTCAGCACCTCGTATCCGCTGGCCTCGAGAAGGAACGTCACGAGGTAGCGGTTCTGCTCGTTGTCTTCGATCACGAGGATCCTGTGCTTCATCGGACGCTTTCCTTCGGCACGGGAAGGCGGAGGGAGAACGCGCTCCCTTTGCCGAGCTCGCTCGTGACGGTGACGGCGCCGCCCATGAGCGCGGCGAGCTTCGAGCAGATCGCGAGACCCAGACCGGTCCCTTCGAGGCTGCGGCCGAGGCCGGAGTCGATCTGCCGGAACGGCTTGAAGAGCGTGGGGAGGTCCTCCTTGCGAATGCCGGCCCCCGTGTCGGTCACCGTGATCTCCACCTCGTCCGCGAGGCGGCACAGGGAGACGGTCGCGCCGCCCTGCTCCGTGAACTTGGCGGCATTGCTCAGGAGGTTGAGGAGGATCTGCTCCACCCGGCGCTGGTCCGCCGGAAACGCTTCGAGCCCGGCGGTGCCCTCCGCGACCTCCACGGTCAGCGTGAGGCCCTTCTTCTCGAAGGAAGACCGCACGCTCTCGACCACCTTCTCCACGGCCGCCCGGAGGTCGAACGGCGCGGCGTGCACCTGCATCTCCCCGGCCTCGATCTTCGAGATGTCGAGGACGTCGTTGATGAGCGCGAGAAGGTGGCGCGCGCTGACGCGGACCATGCCGAGCTGCTTGGACTGCTCGGCCGTGAGAGGGCCCGCGAGCCCCTGCAGCAGAACCCCCACGAACCCGAGGATCGAGTTGAGCGGCGTCCGGAGCTCGTGGGACATCGTGGCCAGGAATGCCGACTTCGTGCGGTCCGCGGCCTCGGCCCTCTCCTTGGCGACCGCCAGCTCCCCGGCGAGGCGGCGCAGGATCCGCGCCTGCCGCTCGGCCTCCTCGAGCATCCTGAACCGCTCGCTCGCGTCCCGCGCGGCGCACATCATCACGCGCTCCGATTCCGACCAGCGAGCCGCCCAGAGGATCTGCGCGATGGAGCCGTCCTTGCGGACATAGCGGTTCTCGAAATGGGTCGTGGCCGACCCCGCCATGATCCTCTCGGCTTCCCTCAGCGTGCGGGGCCGATCCTCGGGCAGGACTTTGTCGATGTACGGCGTTCCGATGAGCTCCTCGGGCCGGTACCCCCAGATCCGCTCGCACGCCGGGCTCACCGTGGTGAAGCGACCCTCGGCGTCGAACTCGCAGATCGCGTCGAGCGAGAGCTCGAGAATGCGGCGGAGGAGAGCGGTGCGGGTCTCGGCGGCGCGCTCGGCCTCCGCCCGGAGACGCTTCTCCCGGCGGAGCAGCAGAAGCGAGCCCGCCAGCGAGAGGAGAGCGAGAAAGAGGAGCGCCGGAGTCACCATCGGATCGGATGCTGCCTCACGGGACGCCTCCTCCGTTGCCTTCGGTAGGGCTGTGCTCCCGGGGCGCCGGACAGCCCCCGAGCCGACCCGTCCCGGGTCGCCATCGAGATGATACAGAGCGCAGCCCACTCCACACCGGTCTCCTCCAGCTCAGAGTGCCTCCGAGAACGCCGAACGCCCACGGCGCTCGACGGAGGGCTCTCCGCGCGCGACACTGCGTTTCGTGAAACGCCTTTCCTGCCTCCTCCTCCTCGCCTCTCTCCCGCTCCTCGCCGAAGGCGAGCTGCCGAAGGCGCACGTCGCGCGGATCGATGAGGTGGTGGCCGCCGCGATCGAGGCGAAAGAGATCCCCGGCGCGGTTCTCGTCGTGGGCCGGAACGGGAAGGTCGTCCTCGAGAAGGTCTACGGGAACCGCGCGCTCGTGCCGGTCGCCGAGCCGATGACGCTCGATACGGTCTTCGACCTGGCCTCGCTCACCAAGCCGGTCGCCACGGCCGCCAGCATCCTGGCTCTCGTCGAGGAGGGGCGGCTCCGCCTGCAGGACCGCGTGGTCACGGTCCTTCCCGAGTTCGGCAAGGGCGGCGGGCTGCGCGACAAGGTCACCGTGGAGGACCTCCTCGTCCACCGCGCGGGTCTCCTGCCCGACGACCCCATGCGCCTCTACGTCGGGACACCGGCGGAGATCTTCGCGAGAAAGCACGCGCAGCCGCTCACCGGCCGGCCCGGCGAAAAATTCGTCTACTCCGACGCGGGGTTCGAGGTGCTCGCCGAGATCGTGAGAGCCGTGAGCGGAAAGCCGCTCGACGTCTACTCGAAGGAGCGCATCTTCGAGCCCCTCGGGATGAAGGAAACGGGCTTTCTCCCGCTCGCGGGAACGGCTGCCATCCCTCTCTCACGCATCGCGCCCACCGAGGTCGAGAACGGCGTGCCGTTTCGCGGGGTCGTGCACGATCCACGGGCGCGGGCGCTCGGCGGCGTGGCCGGGCACGCGGGCCTCTTCTCGACCGCGAGCGATCTCGCGCGCTACGCCGCGTTCCTCCTCGGCGACGCCAGGGGGCCGCTCTCCCCCGCCACGATCGCCGAGCTCACGCGGCCGCGGGTGTACGGCGACCTCGACGTGCGCGCTCTCGGCTGGGATGTCTCGACCTCGTTCTCGACCTCCCGCGGCGATCTCTTTCCGCCCGGCTCGTTCGGGCACACCGGCTGGACGGGCACGTCGATGTGGCTGGACCCCGAGACGCGGACGTTCGTCATCCTCCTTTCCAACCGGAACCACCCCGACGAGAGCGGCAACGCCCAGCCCGTGCGCTCGCGCGTCGCCACGATCGTGGCCTCGGCGCTCGGCGGGGATCCCATGAAGCTCCGCAAGGCGGGCGAGCGCCTCGCCGACAAGGTCCTGGCGTCGGCGTCGGCATCGCCCGCCCGCGGTGCGCGGCCGGATGCGCGCCCGGCGGCTACTGTGGCTCCGCCCGCACCGGCCGAGGTCCTCTCGGGCCTCGACGTCCTCGAGGCGTCGGGCTTCGCGGCGCTCGCGGGCAAGCGCATCGCCGTGCTCACGAACCAGACCGGCCTCACGC
>JAEUQS010000528.1 GCA_016789625.1 Acidobacteriota bacterium
CACCGGCTCGCCGTCCGGCGAGGAGACCCGGCGCCCGGGCACGACGCCCGTCGCGAGGTCGCGCGGGCTCAACCCCTCGGCCTCGATTCCCCGGGGCTCCCGCGGGGGAACCCGGAGGCCCCGGCGCGCGCTCCGGAAGCCCTCGCGCGGAGGATCCAGCACGAGCCCGGGACCCCACGGCCTCAG
Organism: Acidobacteriota bacterium; assembly: GCA_016789625.1. Classification (GTDB taxonomy): domain Bacteria; phylum Acidobacteriota; class Thermoanaerobaculia; order UBA5066; family UBA5066; genus JAEUQS01. The sequence goes on from JAEUQS010000528.1 coordinate 187, forward strand.
ATGGACGATCGACGTCACCCTCCGAAGTTCCGGGGCCACCGGGCTCTTCCACTCCTTCGGGAACGCCCCCCTGTCCATCCACGCCTGGCCGCCGAGGCCGTCGAGGTACGACAGGAAGGCCACCGCGTAGTCTCCGGGAGGCACGGCCACGCGCCTCACCGGCGCGAACCCGATATCGTCTTCATCCCGGGTGCGGCCCGCCGCGAACCGCGCGAGATCGCCGGGGTCGAAGCCCCCGGCCACGAGCACGCCGCCCTCGCCCACCGAGAGCCTTCCCCTCACGCGGGAGACCCATTCCGCCTCTTCCGAATGCCGGAGCGCCTCGTTGGCCACGACGCGCACGACTCCGTGTTCCTCCGCTTCGACCTCGACGAGGAACGCGTCGTGAGACGCCACGAGCGCACCGTCGTTGCGCCGCCCGTCCGCGAGCACGCGCTCCAGCGCGGAAACCGCGACCACGCTGAACGCGGCCGAATCGTGAGAGAGGAGGAAGTCCAGGCGCATGGATGCGGGTTCCTAGGAGGCCGCCTCGAGCAGCGTGAGCCCCGAGGCGTTGCGCTCGAGCAGCGCGGGGACGCCCTTGAGCAGAGCGTCCCACACGAGCCGCCGGGTGCCGAGGCGACAGACGTCACGGTACGCGCAGAGCGAGACCGGCGATGTGAGCGCGGCAGATCCGGGAACGCGCTTCAGGCGATGCGCGGGGGTGAGGAGATGGAGCGGCACCACGGCCCGGCCGAGCCCGGCGGAAGCGCCGTCGAGCACGCCGTAGATGTCGTGGAGGTACGAGCGTTTGAGGGGTGGCACGAAGCCGCCGGTCCGGTCGTAGAAGCCCTCGGTGAAGTGATCGTCGGGCCCGTGATCGAGGTGGACGTCCCGGGTGGCGTTCTCGAGCGTGCTCTCCACGAGCACGTTCACCTCCGAGCCGAGGGCCGCGACCTCGAGGCCGTCGCGCACGAACGGCTCGTACGTGACGACCAGGTCGGCTTCGCCTCGGTCGAGAAGCTCCGGCAGCTCGGCCACCTCGGCCACGCGGAGGCGGAACCGGAGGCCGCTGCGCGAGCGGATCGCGGGGGCGAGCGCCGGGAGGACGCACGAGCGCGCGACAGACGAGAACGCCGCGACGGTCACGAAACCGGATTCGCCCCTCGCGGGAAGGATCTCGGCGAGAACCTCCTGCTCGAGACCCTCGCGCGTCTGACAGTAGCGGAACAGCCGGCGGCCCGTCTCCGTCAGCTCGACCCCCGTGGTCCGGCGGATCAGGACGCGCGTCGCGAGGCGCGTCTCCAGCTCCCGGATCCGGTGCGACAGCGCGGGCTGGGTGACGTGCAGCCCTTCGGCCGCACGCGTGAAGCTGCCCGTTCGGACGACCGCCAGAAACGCATCGAGCTGATGGGAGGGAATGCTCATCGACGGCTCCTTCTCGAGGTGCGCCCACGATGTCGCGGAAACGAGCCGCGGGGCAGCGCATGAACATGCGCGCCGCGTGTCTTTGGTCACTCGATGGCGCCGGAATCCGGCCGGTTCACGGGGCGCTCGTCGAGATCGAGAAACGCGATCCTCGTGGACCCCATCTACTCCACGAGCAGAAGGAGCACGTCGTAGCCGGGGCCCGTCAGATCCCTCCCGGTCGCGAGGCGCACGCGAATCCAGCACCACGGGTCGATGCGGCCCACCACCGGCCCGGGCAGCTCCTTCACGCATTCCACGGAAAAGCGCGAGAGCTCCTGCCCGCCCGGAAACGGCTCGATCCCCTCGAGGATCTGAGCGCCGCTGCACGTCTGCCGGAAGGAGACGCTCAGGAGCGACTCCAGGAAGCCGTCGTCGCGGCTCAGTACGGCCCAGCCGAAAGAGCGTCCCGCGCGGAGCCAGCCCTCCTCGGGCGCGCAGAAGCGCAGCCGGGGCGTTTCACGATCCGCGCTGCTCCCGTCGTCCCTCAGTGCCGTTTGTTGCATGGCGTCCTCCTCCGATGTACTCGGAAGCAAGGTAGCCGTCCGCGATGGCCGGGGCCAATTCCTTCGCTGGATGTCGCGCTGCTGGTGGCGAATGCCGCGGCGCCGAAGGACGCTGCGCTCACGGCTGCCGCGGCGCATGCGCGTGCGCCCCCGGGCCTCGGTACGCGCGAAAGAAACGCGGCTCGGGACGCACTCCGCGTCATGAGCCATGCCGCACGGGCTTTCTTCGGGGTCCTGCTCCTCCTTTCCCCGGCCC
>JAEUQS010000548.1 GCA_016789625.1 Acidobacteriota bacterium
GAGGCTGTTGGCGAGCCCGTTCTGGCCCATTCCGCAGAGCATCGGGCACTCGTGGTACGCGAGAGAGAGGACGACGGGCTTGCGGCCGAAGTAGTCGCCGAGGAGCACGTCCTTGCCCGTCTCGTCCTTGAACGGCGTGTCCAGCGGCAGCGGCAGGCCGATGTTCTGATCGAAGCCGATGTCCCGCGGGGGCCCCGACACGGGGGCCGCCTGGCCGGGCGTCCCGGTGAGCACCTTTTGCGCCGTCGCCGGTGCGGCGACGGCGGCCAGGAGGCCCCACAGGACGAACGTGGAGAGCGTTTTCACTTCGGGGCCACTGCCGGCGCCGGCGCTGCGGACGTCGTCGCTCCGGAGGGGGGAGCCGGGGCCGTCACGACCACGGGAGGGGGCTCCGGCAGGCCCTTCTCGGCCACGATGTCGATGGCGCGCTCGATGGGGATGTGGGCGACGCCCTTCTCCTTCTCGATCCAGCCATAGGACTTCAGATGCTCGGCCTCGGCCTTCTTGTACGTCTGCCAGTTCCTGGGAGGGGAGACCTCGAGCAGCGGTCCGACCGGCTGAGCGGGTTTGTTCGCCTCCGCGAGCGGTGACGGGGGCCTTTCGTTCTTCTCGACCGACGTCGCGACGAGCGCCTTGTTGAGGCCGAACATCAGCCCCATCGACCCGATCGTCAGCACGAGGATCGCCACCGTGAACTTGACGAGCGACCGGACGTCGACCTCGGAGTCGAAGCCGGCGTCGGACCCGTGGCCGTGGTGCTCTTTTCCGTGTTTCTCAGACATGACCGAGAGCCTCCCTGAGGTAGGGCTCGTGGAGGGGCAGGATCGACCGCGAGCGCAGGTTCCTCACGTAGAAGAAGAGCCAGATCCCGAAGAGCCCGATGGGGGCCGTGATGTCCATCCAGTGGATCTTCAGGACGTCGGGGGAGAAGGCCGGAGCGGTGAGCCAGATGAGGTCCACGAGCCGCATGAACAGCATGAGAGCGGCCACGCGGGCGAGCCGCGTGATGTTCTGCTTGCGGCTCCGCGAGAGGAGGAGCAGGAAGGGGAGGACGAAGTGCAGGAACACGAGCATCAGGGAAACCGGCTTCCAGCCGCCTTTGATGCGCCCGTAGAACCAGGAGAGCTCCTCGGGCAGGTTGCCCGACCAGATGATGAGGAACTGAGAGAGCGAGAAGTACGTCCAGACGAGCGTCCAGGCGAAGAGGAGCTTGCCGTAGTCGTGGAAGTTCTCGGTGGAGAAGCGCTTGGCGAGCGGCTCGAGCTTAGACAGGAACTTGCACATGAGGATCGTGAACGCCATGCCGGCGATACCCTGGCCGATCACGAAGTAGAGGCCGTAGATCGTCGAGAACCAGTGCGGGGTGAGGGACATCACCCAGTCGACCGCCGCGAACGTCATGGCCAGGATGTAGAAGAGCAGCGAGCCCGCGGCGATCTTCTGCATCTTCGGCGCGAGGGCGGGGTCACCCGTCTGATCCTGCTTGAGCGACAGGCGCCGGATCCACATCGCGAGGAGCGAGAACGAGACGAAGTAGAAGGCCGACCGCAGGATGAACATGTTGGCGTTCAGGTACGCGGCCTTGCGGCTCAGGATCGGGTCGCCCGCGACGACCTCGGTGTGCGACCACTCGTAGAGGGAGTGGATCCCGAACACGATCGGCACGAACATCACCGCGACGAGCGGCAGGTTGGCGGCCGCGGCCTCGAGAGAGCGCCGGATCATGACGCCCCACTTTCCGCGGGAGAGATGGTGGACGAGCGAGATGGACCAGCAGCCGGCCGAGAGGGCGAACACGAACAGGAAGCCGATCAGGTAGGACCGGTAGAACTGGGTGAAGTGGTCGTTCGCCATGAGCCCGCCCACGAGGGTCGCGATCAGGGCGAAGAAGCCGACGATGAGGCCCTTCTTGCCGAGGCCGTCGAGCTCCGCCGGAGGATCGTAGGTCGGCAGAAGGGGGAGGATCTCCCGATGATGATGACCGCCGCCGCTCACGGGTGGACCCCCTCGTGCGCCGCGCCGCTCTTGGCGGCCGGCACTGTGTTTTTCTCGGCTTTCTCGAGCAGTTCGCGATCTGCCGCGGCGAGATCGGCCGCGGGAACGCTCTGCGAATACTGGAGAGCGCGGATGTAGGCCGCGATGGCCCAGCGGTCTTCCACGGGGACCTGGCTGGCGTAGCTCGACATCTGGTTGAAGCCGTTCGTCATGACGTCGTAGAAGTACCCGATCGGCTGGTTGCGGAGCCGGTCCTGGTGGTACGTCTCCGGCCGCTTGAAGCCCCGCTGAACGATCATGCCCTGTCCGTTCCCCTGCTTGCCGTGACACGGCGAGCAGAAGACGTCGAAGCGCTCGTGTCCTCTCTCGAGGAGCGCCTTGGTGAGGGGGACCGGCAGCTCGGAAACGAACTTGCCGTCGGGGTTGGTTCCCGCGTACAGCGCCCGGTTCTCTCTCAGGAAGCCGCGGGCGACGGTGTGCGCCGGAAGGGGGCGGGCTCCCTGCCCGTCGGCGAAGAAGTCGTTCTCGCCCAGGGGTTTCACGCGGGGCTGGTCGTACATGTCCTGCCGGCACGCGGTGCCGAGCAGCACGACGCTCACGAGCGTCAGGAGGCGGACGCGCGAATCACGCTTCAACGTCGTTTACCTCGCTCGCGTTGGTTCCGGAGAGGGCCTCCCGCGCCGAAGCGAACTTCGGATCGGACGCCTCGATACAGAGGAAGTAGCCGTTCGTGCCGGCCTTCTCGCGGAAGGCCGCGACGTTGAAGACCGGGTGGTACGGCATCGGGAGGCCGTTCATCGCGATCATCCCGAACGTCGCGGTGAGGGCACAGAGCAGGATCGTGCACTCGAACGTGATCGGGATGAACGCGGGCCAGGAGTTGAGGGGCCGGCCCCCGTAGTTCATGGGGTACTCGATGACCGAGACCCAGTATTGAAGGCCGAAGCCGCCGAGGCACCCGATGATGCCCGCGCAGAGCACGAGGAGGGGCATCTTCGTCTTGAAATCCAGCGCCTCGATGACCTCCTCGATGGGGTAGGGCGTGTAGGCGTCCATGTTCCGGAAGCCCGCCTCCCTCACCTTGTGGATGGCCGCGACGAGATCGCCCGGCTTCTCGTACTCCGCCATGATTCCGTGAAGCTCGGCCATCAGTGAGCCTCCTCGTTCTTCAGCTTGGCTTCCGGAAGGATCATCTTGATCTCCGACATCGGAATGGCCGGCAGCACGCGCAGGAACAGGAACATGAGGGTGAGGAAGAGCCCGATCGTTCCGACGAACGTCCCGACGTCCCAGATCGTGCCGTGGTAGATGTCCCACGCGGACGGCATGTAGTCGCGGCTGAGGCTGATGACGATGATGACGAACCGCTCGAGCCACATGCCCACGGAGATGACGAGGGAGATCAGGAAGAGCATGGGCAGGTTGGTGCGGATGCGCTTGAGCCACAGGAGCTGCGGGATCACGGCGTTACAGAGAAGGAGCAGCCAGTACTGGTACTTGTAGGGCCCGAAGAACCGGTTGGTCACCATGAACCACTCGAAGTCGTTCGCGCTGTACCAGGCCATGAACACTTCGACGAAGTAGCCGTAGACCACGATGAGCCCCGTCACGAGGGTGACCTTCGCCATGTTGTCGAAGTGCCGCATCGTGATGTACGCCTCGAGCTTGAACAGGGCGCGGGTGGGGATCGCGAGGATCATGACCATCGCGAAGCCCGCGAAGACCGCGCCCGCGACGAAATAGGGCGGGAACACGGTGGTGTGCCATCCCGGGACGATGCCGATCGAGAAGTCGAACGACACGATGGTGTGAACGGAGAGGACCAGGGGAGTCGAGATGCCGGCGAGGAGCAGATAGGCCGACTCGTAGTTCGCCCAGTGGCGCGAGGAGCCCCGCCAGCCGAGCGCGAGGCCTCCGAAGAGGAACGCGATGAACTTGTTCTTCGAGCGGTCGCGCAGGGTTCCGAGGTCGGGGATCAGCCCGACGTACCAGAAAAGGAGCGACGTGAGCGCGTACGTGGAGACGGCGAAGACGTCCCACACGAGCGGGCTCCGGAACTGCGGCCAGTAGCCGGAGGAATTCGGGTAGGGCATCAGCCAGTAGAAGATCTGGGGACGTCCGAGGTGCAGCAGCGGGTACTGTCCCGCGCAGGCGACGGCGAACAGCGTCATCGCCTCGGCGAAGCGGTTGATGGAGTTGCGCCACTCCTGCCGGAACAGAAGGAGGATGGCCGAGATCAGCGTTCCGGCGTGGCCGATACCGATCCACCAGACGAAATTGATGATGTCCCAGCCCCAGCCGACCGGGATGTTGATGCCCCAGAGACCGATGCCCTTCACGAAGAGCGTCGCGACGGAGATCAGGAACACCTGGAGGAGCAGGAACGACACCGAGAAGGCTCCGAACCACCAGAGGGGCGTCTTGCCGAAGACGAGGCTCGAGATCTTCTCCGTGACCGTGACGCTCGTCTGCCCCGGCGCCACGATGACGTGGCGCGGGGAGGGCTGTTCCGAAACGCGGTCCATCGTATCCATGCGTCAGGCCCTCTCGAGCTCGGGATTCGGGTTCGTGATCTTGGCGAGGTAGGTCGTCCGGGGGCGGGTGTTGAGCTCCGCGAGGAGGCCGTACGAGTGAGGCTGCTTGCGTTCCGCAGCGACGGCGGCGGCGGAATCCAGGATGTTGCCGAACACGATCGCGCCCGAGGGGCAGACCTGCTGGCAGGCCGTCTTCAGGTGCTCGTCCTTGATCGTGCGGTTCTCCCGCTGGGAGAGGGCGCGCGCCCAGTTGATGCGCTGGATGCAGTACGTGCACTTCTCCATGACGCCGCGCGAGCGGACCGTCACGTCGGGGTTGCGCTGCAGCTCGAGGCTCTGGTCGCTGTAGTTCGTGTAGCGGAAGAAGTTGAAGCGACGGACCTTGTACGGGCAGTTGTTCGAGCAGTACCGCGTGCCGACGCAACGGTTGTACACCATCACGTTGAGGCCTTCCTCGTCGTGCACCGTCGCGTTGACCGGGCACACGACCTCGCACGGGGCGAGCTCGCAGTGCTGGCAGAACATCGGCTGGTAGGCGACCTCGGGGTCCTCGGGCTCGCCGACGAAGTAGCGGTCGATGCGCAGCCAGTGCATCTCGCGGCCGACCGCGACCTGGTCCTTGCCGACCACCGCGATGTTGTTCTCCGCGATGCACGCGACGACGCACGCGTTGCAGCCGGTGCAGGCGTTCATGTCGACCGCCATGCCCCACGCGTAGCCGTCGTAGGGCCACGGCGGGAACATCGTGTCGTCCGGCGTGGGGTCGTGCCCGATGTGCTGCGCGAAGTCGGGGTGCTCGCGGTAGTGCTCGAGCGACGTCGCGCGCACGATGTCGCGGCCTTCGAGGCTGCCGTGGTGCTGCGTGCAGGCGAGCTCGTAGGTGTCGCCGGTCTTCTTCAGCGCGAGGCCCACGCCGGTGTCGTACGCGGTGGTCGTCCGCAGGCGGTAGGCGTCGAAGCCGGTGCCGCTGCCGACGCGGCCGGCGCGCGTGCGGCCGTAGCCGAGCGTGACGGTGACGACGCCGTCGGCCTGGCCGGGCGTGATCCACACCGCGCCGCTCACCTTGCGGCCGTCGAGCTCGAGCGCGACGACGTCCGTGTTCTCGACGCCGAGGCGCGCCGCGTCGCGCGGCGACAGCTCGACCGCGTTGTCCCAGGTCAGCTTCGAGAGCGGCTTCGGCAGCTCCTGCAGCCAGCCGAGGTTCGAGAAGCGGCCGTCGAGGATCGACGGGTCGGGACGGAACACGATCTCCATCGCGTCGCCCGCCGGTGCCGCCGGCTTCGGCAGCGCACTCGCGAGGTCCGCACGCACGTTCGCGATCTTCGTCGCCGCCGCGGAGTCCGCGACCACGCCGTCGTTCAGCGAGCGCGTCCAGAAGGTCTCGAAGTCGGCGCCGCCGCGCGTCGTCTTCCACTGCTCGCGGACGATGTCGTACGCCTTGGCGCCGCCCTGCCCGAGCACCATCGCGAGCACCTCGTGCGCGCTGCGCCCGGCGTAGAGCGGGGCGATCAGCGGCTGCAGGATGCTGGCGGTGCCGTCGAAGGCACGGCCGTCGCTCCACGACTCGAGGTAGTGCGCCTCGGGCAGGTGCCACTGGCAGAGCTGCGACGTCTCGTCGTCGAACAGCGACAGGTGGACGCGCATCGGGACCTTCTCGAGCGCGGCGCCGAACTCGAGATCCGCCGGGGCGTCGTACACCGGGTTGCCGCCGAGGATCAGCAGAACCTCGACGCTGCCCGCGCGCATGTCCTTCACCAGCGCCGCCAGCGAGTCGCGCTGGATCTCCGGCCGCGCCTCGACCGGCTCCGTGTAGACGACGGTCTTGCCGACGTTGCCGAGCGCCGCGTTCATCGCGTGCGCGAGCGCGTGGACCTCGGGCGGCTGCTGGTCGCCCGCGATCACGATGCTGCTGCCGCGATGCGCCTTCAGGTCCGCGACGGCGGCGAGCACCCACGCGCCCGCGGCATCCTTCGCGTCCGCTCCGGGAACCTGCACGCCGACGCCGGTCGCGAGCGCGCGCGCGACACCGGGAATGGCGCTGGCACGCAGCGCGAGCCGCTCGTCCGCCTTGACGCCGGTGTTCGACGGCGTCGGCTCGACGACGTACAGCCGGTTCATGTCGCTCGAGCCGCCGGTGAGGCGGCGCTTCGCGACGAAGTCGCGCGCGTAGCGGACGTGCGCGCCGCCGCACGACAGGAAGTCGGCGTCGAGCGAGACCACGACGTCGGCCTTGTCGAAGCGGTAGATCGTGTTGACGTCGTCGCCGAACGCGAGACGCGCCCCGGC
>JAEUQS010000554.1 GCA_016789625.1 Acidobacteriota bacterium
CGCTGCGGGCGGACCGAGTTGTAGAAGTAGTACGTGCCATGGTTGACGCCATCCGGCGAGCGATAGGCGTACGGATTCGGTCCGCCCTGTGGCGTGAAGCTGAACCCGCTGTCGATGTGCGAGTAGAGCGCCGTGGCGAACACGTTCGCCGAGAAGATGTGGGAGTCCTCGATCTTGTAGACCGACGTGGGTCCCTTCTGGTCCCACGTGGTCTCCTGCGGGCGCGTGATGTCGGCGTTGCGGCCGAGCTTGATCTTGTCGCCGCGGAGGTAGAAGAGCGTCGCCGAGTTGGAGTCCATGAGCTGGGCGTTCAGCTTGAAATTGAGGTCCTCGAGGGTCGTCTTGTCGCTGAAGCCGTCGGGGTTCGCGGCCGTCGCCGGAGTGCGGAGGTTGATCTGGTTGCGGCCGTAGGAGCCCCAGAGCCACAGACGGTCCTTGACGATCGCGCCGCCGGCTTCGAGGCCGAAGTCCTGGATGTCGTCGATGCGGTTGCCGCGCGAGAATCCCTGAGCCGTCGCCTCGTCGTTGTTGGTGTCCGACTGGAAGCGCTTGTCGGTGACGAAGACGCGTCCCGAGCCGCGCGTGTCGTTGGAGCCGCGCTTGGTGACCATGTTGAGGTTCGCGCCGGCCGTCATGAGCGTGATGTCGCTGCCGCCCGTCGCGGCCTGCATCTCCTGGAAGCTGTCGAAGTCGTAGTACGTGGGCGAGGAGCCCACGGCGCCGACGTCGGTCACGTTGACGCCGTCCACGTTCCACGTGGAGGCGTTGCCGCTCGAGCCCTTGGCCACGTAGCTCGACTGCTGGCCGCTCTCGTTGCCGCCCACGTTGGCGCGGTCCATGAGAACGCCCGGAACGGACGACAGGACGACCCACGGGTCACGGGCCGTCGGAATCGACTGCAGCTCGAGCTGGCTGATGCTCGCGCCGGTCGAGATCTTGCGGGTATCGAGGAGCGGAGCGCCGCCGTCCACGGTCACGGCCGCCTCGACGTTCGAGAGGCGCATCGAGATGGGGAGGTCGGTGTTCTTGCCCACCGTGACCACGACGTTCGGCCGGGTCACGGCCGAGAAGCCCGAGAGCTCGTGGCGCACCGTGTAGGTGCCGGGGGAGACGTTGACGAAGCGGTACTCGCCGCTCGCGTTCGTCACGGCGTTCTGGGGGGCTCCGACTCCGGTCAGGGAGACGGAGACGCCGGGCAGGGGCTGGCCACCGTCGTCGGTGACCTTGCCGAAGAGGTTGCCCGTCTGCTGCTGGGCCATCGCGAGAGGCGCCAGCGCGAGCAGAGACAGCAGAGCTGCTCGAGCGGCGAGACGCGGGGACTTGGATTCTTGTTTCATTCTCTCCTCACAAATGATGTCTTGACTGTCCCTGGATGGTTCCGAACGAGGGCGCTACCGATCCTCCTTTCGTCCTCGGACAGACCCTCCCCCCGGCCAGCCCCGCGGTTTACGCGAGAGCCGCATGGAGAAAGCACAGTCGCTCCCTGACCGGTTCCGGCCGGCCACGTTCCCCGGGGGGAGGTGGCGGACCGGAAGGCCGTCCTATCCGTTGTCGCCGGTACTGCAACGCCCGGACCAGCCCGGGGAACGTGACAAAGTGGGACGAATGCGCGGATCGGCGGGGCCGGAAGCAAACGGCCGCTTCGGATTCCCGGAGCGGCGAGCAGAAGGCCGGAAGGGATATAGTCTTCGAAGCGTTCCCCCGCGGAACCGGAAAGGATCACGCGTCGATGAGGTTGACCGCCCGTTGCGCCGTTTTCGCCTGTGCCTCCCTCCTCACGGTCGAGGCCATGGCCGCTCTCGTGAAGTACAAGGATTGGGATCAGTCCCCGGAGGCCGTCTATCTCGCCACGGATGACGAGAAGAAGGCCTGGAAGGCCGTCGCGAGTGACGAGGAAGCCGAGAAGTTCCTCAAGCTCTTCTGGGCCCGGCGCGATCCGGACCTCAAGACCCCGCCGAACGAATATCGCCTGCAGTTCGACGCTCTGGTTGCCGAAGGGGACAAGCTCTTCACCATCCAGGGCAAGAAGCGGGGCTCGCTCACGGAACGCGGCAAGGTGCTCGCGCTGCTCGGGGCCCCGAAGGACATCATTCGCGAGACCGGGTCGACGGGCGGGTCGATCTCGGCGGTTGCGCCGGAGGCGGGCTTCGGCGCCAGCTCGCCGAGCGCGCAATCGGTGATCCTCCGCTTCAAGTACGTGGCGCTCGCCGCGAACGGAGGCAAGGACATCGACGTCCGGATCGACGCCGATCGGCTCGGCAACGAGCGCGTCCTCGACAGCTCGACCGTGAAGAAGCTCACCGAGAAGGCCGCGGCCATGGCCCTCGTCAACCCCAAGCTCACGCAGGAGACCCTGCCCGTCTACATGACGAAGGAGGAGTTCGCCAAGCAGCAGCAGGCGGCGTCCGACGCTGCGGCCGAGGCGGCCCGGGGGCCGGCCTTCGAAGCGCCGCTGCGCGCCCAGCTCGAGAAGATCCTCTCGGGTGAGCCGGACGCCAAAGTGACCATCTTCGGGTTCGCGTATCGGGACGGTGCCACCCGCCTCGCCCTCCAGGCCTTCGTGCCGGGCGGGTCCGCCACGGCCGCCGGCTCGAGGTGGGCGATCCTGGCGCGTACGAAGGACGGCAAGGACGCGGCCCGGAAGCTCGAGGCCGCGACGTTCGGGAAGCTGGGGAACGACGCGTTCGCCGACGTCTCCCTCGCGCTCGACCCGGGCCAGTACGATCTCGCGATCGCGCTTCTCGACGCGGCGGGCGGCGCGACCGTGGAATCCAAGCAGGCCGTCACCGTGGAGGCCCTTCCCACCGTTTTCGCGGCGTCGCGCCTCCTCGTGGCGGCGACCGACATCGACGCCCCGGGGGCCAAGGCAGAGGATCCGTTCGTCATCTCGACCCGTAAGTTCGTCACCAAGCCCGCCGGCCTCACGAAGACCGACGGGCTGTCGTACGCCGTCCGTATCTACAACCCGACGATCGATCCCTCGGGCAAGCTCTGGCTCAAGCGCAAGCTCACGGTGAAGCCGAAGGGAGCCCCCGAGATGGACATTCCGTCCGCTCCGGACGAGCCCACACCGGCGCCCGTCACGAAGGACGGGGCGGTCGTCGTGGACATCGCCGGTGCCGTGGTGGACGCGGACCTCGGCAAGTACTTCGCTTCGGGTGATTACGAGCTCCGGCTCACGGTCGTGGATGGCTTCGCCCCGGCCGGCACGGCCCCGCTCCTTCTCAAGGCGCCCTTCAGGCTCGTCGACGGAGGGGCCAAGAAGTGATGAGAGCGCGGCTTCACGGCCTGGCCGTGCTCACCGCTCTGGTCTCGGCGGTTCCGGCCGGAACCGTCTCCGGCGCGGTGGTGAAGTACAAGGAATGGCCTGCTTCGGCGGCGGGCCAGATCCTCGCGTCCGAGGCCGATCGCAAGGCGTTCGAGGCGCTCTCCTCGGATGAGGAAGCCGAGAAGTTCCTCAGCGTCTTCTGGGCGAAACGGGATCCGGACCTCAAGACGCCGAAGAACGAGGCGAAGGAGAAGTTCGACCTGGCCGTCGCCGAGGCCGATCAGCTGTTCGCGATGAAGAACAAGCGCGGCGCGCTCACCGAACGCGGCCGGGCGTTCATCCTCATCGGGCGTCCGCGTCAGATGTCCAAGAGCGGAGCGGCCTCGGACGACACGGTGAACCAGCAGGTCCAGAGCGTCGGCGGCGCCACGGCGGCGGCGCTCGAGAACAACGTCGTCGCGGGCGCGCAGTCCGCCGGCGGCGGCGCGATGTCGACCTACAAGTTCCGGTGGGAACGCGAGGAGCTGCCGCCGAACTCCGAGGTGAAGACCCTCGAGGTGAAGTTCACCGTCGACCGGTTCCTCACGAAGGAGAACGTCGCGAACGACCTCGGGACGCTCCGCAGGCTCGAGGAAAAAGCGGTCGCGGCCATGATCGTGAACCCCAACCTCACGTTCGAGACGCTCCCGCGCTTCACGGCGACGGGAGAGCCCGCGCCCGACGAGAAGGCCGTCGCGGAGGCGGCGAAGGGTCCGGCTCTCGCGCCCGCGGTGAGGGAGGCCCTCGAGAAGGCGCTCGCGGGCGAGGCCGACAGCCGCGTGATGCAGCACGTCATCGCCTACCGCGACGGCGCGACGCGGCTCATGCTGCAGGCCGGCGTGCCCGAGGCCTCGGCCGCGACCCCGCTCCGCTGGGCCGTCCTCGTGAAGGGCGAAGGCGGGGCCGA
>JAEUQS010000319.1 GCA_016789625.1 Acidobacteriota bacterium
GCCCGGCCCCGCCGACATCGTCAGGAACGTCCAGTCCTCGATCGCCTTGCGGATCCGTTCCCCCACCTCGACCGCGCGCTCCACCGTGGCGTCGATCAGGATGATCGTGAACTCGTCGCCCCCGTAGCGGCACGCCAGTGACGGCACGTCCGCGAGCTGGCGCTGCATGATGTATGCGACCTCGCGCAGCACCTGGCTCCCCGCGAGATGCCCCTTCTCGTCATTCACCTTCTTCAGGTGATCGCAGTCCAGGAAGAGGAGCGCGAGATCGCCCGCCTTCGCCGCGTGTACCCGGTCGATCTCCTGCTGGAGCTTCTTGTGGAAGTAGCGGTCGTTGAAGAGCGACGTGAGCGAATCCCGGCGGGCCACCTCGCGCGCGCGCCTCTCGTCGAGGAGGTTCTGCAGCGCGAGCGACAGCGTGTCGCCGAAGAGATCCATGAGCCGCTCGTCGCGCGTGGTGAACTCCGGCTCGTCGACCCGGTTGATGAGGACGAGCGATCCGCACACGTGGCTCTCGATGACCACCGGGACGGCCAGAGCGCTCGCCACGGGACGGTCCATCATCGCGTCGATCTCGGCCGAAAGCGCATGCGCGCCCCGCAGCTCGTTCACGCACGTGCGCTCGCCGCGCGCGTACACGAAGCCCGCGATGCCGTCCACGGGCCGCACCTTGAGACCCGCCATGCCTTCCTTGAACGCACCGGCGGTAACCACGATCGTCAGCTCGTTGCGCGAGCGGTCGTCCTGCTTGGCGATGGGATCGTCGAGGAGGAGCGCTCCCACCTCGCAGGGCACGAACTCCATCGCGCGGCGGACGAGCGTCATCAGGAAGCCCTCGGGCGCGGTGCCGCTCGTCTCGTCGAGGAGACGGTGGCGGTCCATGTAGCGGGAGAGCTGCTTGGGTCCGAGAACCCGGGCGGGGACTTTCACGAAGCCCCGATTCTATTGGGATTCCTATTCGTAGCGGAGCGCCTCGATGGGATCGAGGGAAGCGGCTCGCGTGGCCGGATAGATGCCCGACGCGAGACCTACCGCGGCCGCGACCCCCGAGGACAGCGCGACGGACCAGAACGTCACGATGGTGGGCCAGCCGGCCGAGGAGGCCACGACCTTCGAGATCGCGAGACCCGCGAGGATTCCGAGGACGCCGCCGAGGACGCTCAGCGCGAAGCTCTCCACGACGAACTGGAAGCGGATGTCGAAGCGCCGCGCGCCGAGGGCCCGGCGGATGCCGATCTCCCGGGTTCTCTCGAGCACGCTCGCGAGCATGATGTTCATGATCCCGATGCCGCCCACGAGGAGCGAGATTCCGGCGATCGCACCCATCACGAGCGTGAAGAGGCGCTGCGTCTTGCGGCTCTGGGCGAGGAGCGCTTCCGGGACCACGATCTCGAAGTCGTTCACGCCGCCGTGAAGGCGTGTGAGGAGACCGGTCACCGAGCCCGCGACGTCCTGCGCGGACGCCCCCGGGTCCAGCTTCACGACGAGCTCGGCGAGCGGAGAGTCCATGGGGTCCCGGTCGAACTTGCGGAGAGCGGTGGTGAAGGGCACGTAGATGTCGAGTGCTTCGCTGCCCGCCGAAGCCGAGGGGCCCGTGCCCTCGCTCGCGGCGAGGACGCCGACGACGGTGAGCCACACGTCGTTGGCCTTCACCGTGCGGCCGAGCGCCGGCTCCCAGCCGAAGAGGTCGCGGCGCGCCGCCGGGCCCAGCACGCAAACCTGGGCATACGTGCGCTCGTCCTCGAGATCCAGGAACCGCCCTTCCTCGAGAGGCAGGGGCAGCAGCTCCGCGTGGCGATGAGAAACGCCCTTGATCTTGGCCTCGCTGCGGCCGAACGGTCCCGCGACGCGGTAGGGGTTTAGTAGGAGCGTCGGCCCCGCGAAGGCGACCTCGGGAATGCCCTCCTCGATGCCCGCCACGTCGCGCAGCGAGAGGCCCGGCGACTTCTTGCGGATCTCGGCGAGATCGTCGGGGCGAAACGTCTTGGCTTTCACGATGACGTTCGACAGGCCCATCTTCTGGATGTTCTCGAGAGCCTGCTTCTCGGCGCCCGCGCCGATCGCCAGCATGGCGATGACGGCTCCCACGCCGAAGATCATCCCGAGGATCGAGAGGGCCGAACGGAGCGTGTGGGTGCGCAGGTTGTCGAGTGAGCGCGAGAGCGCCTCGAGCGTGTTCACGAGGCCCCCTTCTTCGCCCCGGAGACGGGCGCGTCGGGCGTCTGGCTGCCTTTGGCTCCGTTCTCGGGCTTGCTCGCCGGATCCCGCAGCGCGACGACGTCGTTCTCCGTGAGGCCTTCCTTCACGAGG
>JAEUQS010000320.1 GCA_016789625.1 Acidobacteriota bacterium
GGCGCTGGATGTCGCCGAGTAGAGCGCGCACCCTCTCGAGATCCTCGAGATCCGGGCCCGCGGGCAGCGTGACGCCCGCGAGGGCCACGTCCACGGTCTCGACGAGGCGCGCGACGTCGCGCTCCCGGCGGACGCGCATCGCGAGGACGACCGCCACGAGCACGAGGCCGCCGCCGAGGCCGAAGAGCGCCGCGACGCCCCGGAAGCCCGCCGCCGTCCGGGAGAGGGCCTTCTCCGGGAGCGCGAGCCTCAACACGGAGCCGCGGGCCGGCCCGGGAGCGTCCACCCGGCGCGCCGCATAGACGAACTCCTCCCGCAGCGTCGCCGAGAGCCGGCGGTCGGTGCCCTCCCCCACCCGGAAAGCGCGAGCCACCTCCGGCCGGGCCGCGTGGTTCTCGACCTCGGCGATCCGCTCCGGATCCACGTCGGAATCGGCGAGCACGCGCCCGTCGGGCGCGATCCACGTGACCCGGGCCTGGTTCGCGACCGCCGCCTCGCGCACGAAGCCGTGAGGCGACGCGCCCTCGGGCAGCCGGGCGATGCCGTCGGCCAGCGAGACGAGGCTCGCGTCGAGCCGCACCCGCGCCTCGGCCCGGATCCCGGCGCCGAAGACGAGCTCGGTCGCGACGGCGAGGAACGCCGCGAACAGAACGCCCGCGGCCGCCGGCAGGAGCAGGCGTTTCATCGACTCCGTTCTCGGAAGCGGTACCCCACGCCCACGACGGTCTCGATCGCGTCGTCCCCCACCTTGCGGCGCAGCGAGCGGATGTGGACGTCCACCGTGCGCGTCTCCACGTCGGTCGAATAGTCCCAGAGCCGGTTGAGGATCGTCTCGCGGCTCACCACGCGGGCGCGGCTCCTGATGAGGAGCCAGAGGAGATCGAACTCCTTCTTCGTGAGGCGCACGTCCTGCCCGTCGACGGTCACGGCATGCCGCGGCCGGTCGACCCTCAGGAACGCGTCCTCGTACACCTCGTCCTCCGAGGTCTCGAGCGCCGCGACGCGGCGGAGATGGGCCGCCACCCGCGCGAGGAGCTCCTTCATCGAGAACGGCTTGGTGATGTAGTCGTCGGCCCCCAGCTCGAAGCCCAGGAGCTTGTCGCGCTCCTCGACCCGCGCCGTGAGCATGAGGATGGGAACGCGCCGCGTGGCCTCGGCCTTCCGCAGCTCGCGGCACAGGGCCAGGCCGTCCACGTCGGGCAGGTTCAGGTCGAGGAGCACGAGGTCCGGGGGCCGCTCCGCGAGCCGGTCGAGCGCGACGAGCCCGTTCGAGAACCGCTCGACGTCGTAGGCGCCGTCCTTCCTGAGGTTGTAGGCGACCGTGTAGGCGAGGTCCTCGTCGTCCTCGATGAGGGCGATGCGCTTGGCGGGCTTCATGGCGGCTGCTCCTGTGGACAGGGCGGGCGCGAGGGCGCTCATCAGCCGAACCTGCCGGTGATGTAGTCCTCGGTGAGCTTCTCCTTGGGCTTGGTGAACATGCGATCGGTGCGGTCCACCTCGATCAGCTTGCCCAGCATGAAGAACGCGGTCTCGTCGGAGACGCGCGCCGCCTGCTGCATGTTGTGCGTGACGATGACGATGGTGAACTTCTCCTTGAGCGCGAAGATCAGCTCCTCGATCTTCGACGTGGCAATGGGGTCGAGCGCCGAGCAGGGCTCGTCCATGAGGAGGATCTCGGGCTCGACGGCGATCGCGCGCGCGATGCACAGCCGCTGCATCTGGCCGCCCGAGAGGCCGAGCGCCGAGTCGTTGAGCCGGTCCTTCACCTCGTCCCACAGGGCCGCGAGGCGCAGCGAGCGCTCGGCGGCCTCGTGGAGCCGGCGCTTGTCCTTGATGCCCTGGATGCGGAGGCCGTAGACGACGTTCTCGAAGACCGACTTCGGAAACGGATTCGACTTCTGGAAGACCATGCCGAAGCGCTTCCGAACGTCCACCACGTCGACGTCGGGGCTGTTCAGCTCCTGGCCCGCGACCTTGATGGACCCCTGGATCCTCACGCCGTCGATGAGGTCGTTCATGCGGTTCAGGCAGCGGAGCAGCGTGGACTTCCCGCAGCCCGAGGGCCCGATGAAGGCCATCACCCGCTTTTCCTTGCAGACGACGTCGATGTCGAACAGGGCCTGCTTGGCCCCGTAGAAGAGGCTGAGCCCCCGGATCTCGATCACGTCCTTCAGGGGCGGGCCGGGGACGCCCGAAGCGGGAGACGACGCCGTCTCGGGGCGCGCGATCGAGCCGAGTGTGATGGCGGCCATGGCCGTTCCTTTCCTAGTGGCGTGTAACGGTTGATGCGGTGGCGGATGCGAAGGCTATCGGCGGCGATGGCAAGGCGCGACGACGCAGGATGGAGTTGGCTCTCCACCGAGGAGGCGCAACGCCGCCAGCGCCGCTGAGAGCCGAGCAGGCGCCGCCGAAGCAGCCGTTCCGCGCCACTAGAACACCGACGCCGAGAGCTTGCGGCGCAGATGGTTGCGAATGAGGATGGCCGAGAGGTTGAGGGCCACGATGACGAGCATGAGGAGCACCGTCGTCATGTAGACCATGGGGAGCGCGGCCTCGATGTTGGGGCTCTGAAAGCCCACGTCGTAGATGTGGAAGCCCAGATGCATGATCTTCCGCTCGAGGTGGAGGAACGGCCAGCTCGAGTCCACGGGCAGCGTGGGAGCGAGCTTCACGACGCCGACGATCATGAGCGGCGCGACCTCGCCGGTCCCGCGCGCCATCGCCAGGATCAGCCCGGTGAGGATTCCGGGAGCGGCCGCCGGGAGCACCACGCGGTACGTCGTCTGCCATTTCGTGGCGCCGATCGCGAGCGAGGCCTCGCGCATGCCGCGCGGCACGGCCGCGAGCGCCTCCTCGGAGGCGACGACGACGACGGGAATCGTGAGGAGCGCGAGCGTGAGCGCGCACCAGAGGATGCCGCCGGTGCCGAACGTGGGCGAGGGCAGCGCGGCCGGGAAGAACAGTTTGTCGATGCTGCTCCCGATGCCGTACACGAAGAACCCGAGGCCGAAGATGCCGAAGACGATCGACGGCACGCCCGCGAGGTTGTTCACCGCGATGCGAACGATGCGCACGACCCGGCCCTGCACCGCGTACTCGCGCAGGTAGAGCGCCGTGAGAACGCCGAGCGGAACGCCCACGATGCTCATCATGAGCACCATCGTCACCGTGCCGAAGATGGCCGGGAAGATGCCGCCCTCGGTGTTCGACTCGCGAGGCTCGTCGAAGACGAACTCCCCGAGCCGCGAGAAGTAGAGGCCGAGCTTCCCCGGCAGGCTCAGATCGTTGGGCAGGACGATGCGCACGATCTCGTCGACCGGGATCTCCTTCGTCTGTCCCGCCGCATCGGCGAACACGGCCTTCGTCGCCGAGAGGAGGCCACGCTCCTTCTCGAGCGACTCGCGGAGCGCCTCGTATCGAACCTTCAGCTCCGCCGTGCGCCGCTCCGAGCCGGCCGTGATCTCCGCGAGCCGCGCCGGGCGCTCCCGCTCGGCGGTCTTCACGCGCAGGCGCTCCTTCTCGAGCTCGGCGTTGATCGCGCCGACCTCCTCCCGCTCCCGCGCCTTCAGCTTCAGGATCGCGGGGCGGATCTCCGCGTGGAGCTTCCGGAGCTCCGCGAGCGCGCTTCCCCCCGCGGGCGACGCGAGCGGCTGGCCATCCCTGACGAGCTCTTTCAGAAAGCCGTGGAAGTTGCCGTACTCCTGCCGCTCGAGGATCACCGCGTCCTTCGGCCTCTCCCTGGAGACGATGGTGGGCTCGTCGATCCAGCGGAAATCGAGGCCGTTGAGGTCGCGGTTCGCGATCTTGGTGCGGATGCGGAACCCGGCGGAGGGCTTCCCCTCCGCGGCCGGCATCGGCTCGCGGTTCAGGATCTCGGCGAGAACGGGCTTCTCGTCCTTCGTCTTGAGCAAGACGAGGTCTTCCTGCCAGAACGCGCCCGCCCCTCTCCAGACGACGAGCACGATGAGCCCCATGATCATGAGGAGGGATAGCGAGAGGCCGGCTCCGGTGAGCCAGATCATGGGCTCGCCCTGGATGAAGTAGTAACGATGGAGGCGCTTCAGGATCGGCTTCATCAGATCACCGAGTACTTCTTGCGCAGACGCTGGCGCATCACCTCGGCCGCGGTGTTCACGAGGAACGTGAGAAGAAAGAGGAGCAGCGCGCCCAGGAAGAGCACACGGTAGAGCGTTCCGCCGTGCGGCGCCTCGGGGATCTCGACGGCGATGTTGGCCGCCAGCGTGCGCATGCCGTTGAAGAGCGACCACTCCATGATGGGCGTGTTGCCCGTGGCCATGAGGACGATCATCGTCTCGCCCACCGCGCGGCCGAAGCCCACCATCACCGCCGAGAAGATTC
This sequence comes from Acidobacteriota bacterium, assembly GCA_016789625.1. Classification (GTDB taxonomy): domain Bacteria; phylum Acidobacteriota; class Thermoanaerobaculia; order UBA5066; family UBA5066; genus JAEUQS01. The sequence goes on from JAEUQS010000320.1 coordinate 4,360, forward strand.
CGGCCGAGGCCGTCGGCAGGATCACCTTGATCGCCGTCTGCCAGCGGGAGGCGCCGAGCGCGAGGGACGCGGCTTTGAGGTGCTCGGGCACGCTCGAGAGCGCGTCCTCGGAGATCGTGAAGATGATGGGGATGACCGCGAAGCCCATGGCGAACGAGATGACGAGGGAGTTCCGCGTGTCGTACTTGAGACCCGTCGACGTGAGCAGCCAGGCCTTGAAGTCGCCGCCGAAGAACACGGTCTCGACGAGCGGGCCCACGAACGCGCAGGACACGACCGCGAGAGCCGTGACCGAGAGGATCAGCATGAGCTCCGTGCCCTCGGGCAGCCGCTTGCGCGTCTCGTCCTTCACGAGGCCGAAGAGGGCCACCGCGATGAGCACGAACACGGGTACCGCGGGAAAGAGGAGGAGCGTCGCGACCGTGGCCTTCTCGATGAGCGGCGAGAGGAAGAGGCCGGCGACGAAGCCGATGACGACCGACGGCAGCGCGGCCATCAGCTCCACGACGGGCTTCACCAGGGCCTTCACCTTGCGGTGCGCGAACATCGACGTGTAGAGCGCGGCGGCCAGCGCGACCGGCACCGCGAACAGCATCGCGTAGAGCGTTCCCTTGAGCGTCCCGAACACGAGGGGCACCAGGGAGAGCTTGGACTCGAAGTCGTCGGTCCCGCCGGTGGACTGCCAGTTGTATTCGGGCTTGTCGTAGCCCTCGTAGTGGACCTTCCCGAAGAGCGCGTGAAGCGACGTCTCCGGGTGGTGAGCGGTCAGCTCGTAGGAGGCGAGGCGCCCCGGCAGGATCGCGAGGTAGCCGTCGGCCTTGGGCGAGATCGCGACCGCCGCGGTCGACCCGGCGGCCCTCGCCTTCGTGAGGGTTCGCTCGTTCGTCGCGAAGTGCGTCACGAGATCGCCCTCGGCGTCCGCCGAGAGGAACGTCTTGCCGCGCGAGGACGCGGCGAGCGCCGTGATGGCCGCGCCCTGCGGCTCGAAGCGCTGGACGACCGTGGGGACGCGCTCCTCGGCGTCGGGCGTCCGGCGGATCCGCTGGATGCCCACGAGCCGGCCCTTGGCGTCTCCGGCGACGAGCGTCTGGCCTCCGAGCAGATAGCGCGCGGCGGTGATGGGCGCGGGGTCGCTCACGGGGAGTGTCGCCTCTCCCACGGCCTCGGGCGTGCGGTTCAGAAACGAGAAGAAGAGCACCTTGCCCGAAGCGGTCCCGGCCGCGAGGAGCTCGGCGCGGTCGTCGAGCGCGATGACGGCGACCTTCTCTCCGGCGAGCTTCTCCGAGAGGTCGTAGATCTGAGCGCCGTCGTCCTCGGAGTAGGTCGCGGCGAGGAGGACTCCGGGCTCCGGCGAGCCGGCGACGACGGCGAGGCCGCTCTCCCGCGTGCGTCCGGCAACGGAGGTGAGCGGCCGCCCCGCGGCGTCGAGCGCGATCTTCGCGCCGGCCGACAGGCGGTACGTCGTCACGCGGGCGGAGGTGGAAGGATCGAACGTCGACGTGAAGCGCCCGTCGGCGAGCAGCACGCTGCCGTTCGGAAGACCGAGCGCGTATTCGCCCGTGAGGGTCCGGGTCGCGGAGGCGAACGCCAGGCCCTCGGCTTCGTCCGGCCGGAGCTCCTGGATCGCCTGGCCGGTGCGGAGGTCGATCACCCGCACCACGCCATCGGCGCAGGCCAGGTCGGCCAGCTCGCGGTACTCGTTCTCGCCCGCGGCCAGGACCCGCCACGCCTCCTCGAGCTTCGTTTCCGCCTCGAGCTTCGTCCTCGGCTGGGACCAGAGGGGAATCGCCTCGAGCAAGATCAGGACGAACATGAGGACGAGGGCCCCCACCATGAGGAGCCCTCCGCCGGTGATCACCCAGCGCGCCAGCCGATCGGCGATCCTGACGCTCGTCCGCGTGCTCACGACTTACTTCGAGAGCTTCTCGAGCTCTTCCGTGACGACCTTGGCCGGGATGGGGAAGTAGCCGTCCTTCACGACGATCTCCTGCCCTTCCTTCGAGAGGATGTACCTGAGGTACTCGCCAACCAGCGGGTCGAGCGGCTTGTTGGGCGCCTTGTTCACGTACACGTACAGGTAGCGCGAGAGGGGGTACTTCTTGGAGAGCACGTTCTCGTAGCTCTCGCCGAACGCCTCGCCGCCGTCGGTCTCTGAGAGCTTGAGGCTCTTGACGCCGGAGGTGGTGTAGCCGATTCCCGAGTAGCCGATCGCGAACTTGTCCTCGGCGATGCCCTGAACCACGGACGACGAGCCCGGCTGCTCCTTCACGTTGCTCCGGTAGTCGCCGCCCGAGAGCGCGACCTCCTTGAAGTAGCCGTAGGTGCCGGAGGCCGAGTTGCGGCCGTAGATGGAGATGGGCTTCTTCGCCCATTCGCCGGTGAGGCCCAGGTCGCCCCAGGTCCTGGCGTCCTTGCCGCCGCGCTTGCGGGTCGCGGAGAAGATCGCGTCGACCTGCTTGAGGGACAGCTTCTCGAGCGGGTTGTCCTTGTTCACGTAGACGGCGATGCCGTCGAGCGCGACGCGCACCCTCGTGGGCTTGTAGCCGTACTTGGCCTCGAACTTGTCGATCTCGGCGCCCTTCATCTCGCGCGACATGGGGCCGAGCTGGGCCGTGCCCTCGATGAGCGCGGGAGGCGCCGTGGTGGAGCCCTTGCCCTCGATCTGGATGTTCACGTTCGGGTAGGCCTTCTTGAAGCCCTCGGCCCAGAACGTCATCAGGTTGTTGAGCGTGTCCGAGCCGATCGAGTTGAGGTTGCCGGTGACGCCCGACGCGCGCTTGTAGCCCGCGATGCCCGCGTCCACCTTGACCACACCCTCGGCGATGGCGACCCCCGAGACCAGAGCCGCGAGCCCCGCGGCGAGTGCCTTCCTGCTGATCCGAGACTTCATGAGACCT
>JAEUQS010000569.1 GCA_016789625.1 Acidobacteriota bacterium
GGCCTCCGGATCACGGCCCGCGCGATCGCCACCCGCTGCCTCTCGCCGCCCGAGAGCGTGCGGGGCAGCGACGCCGCCCGGTCGGCCAGCGCCACGCGCTCCAGCCCCTCGCGGGCCCGGAGGCGCGCCTCGCGCTCCGGAACGTTCGCGATGAAGAGAGGCAGGGCGACGTTCTCCTCCGCCGTGAGCTCCGGCAGCAGGTGGTGGAGCTGGAACACGAAGCCGATCGCCTCGCCCCGGAGCGCCGCCTTCTTCTCGGGCGACAGGCTCTTCCAGCTCGTACCCGAAACCCGGACCTCGCCCGCGTCGGGCTCGTCGAGGCCGGCGAAGAGATGGAGCAGCGTGGACTTCCCGCAGCCCGACGGTCCGACGATCGAGAGAAAGTCTCCGGCGAAGACCTCGAGGTCGAGTCCGCGGAAGATCTCGACTCGGCCGGGTCCGGCCCCGAAGCCCTTCGCGAGCCCCCTCACCGAAAGCAGCGCTTCAGGCGGCACGCAGGGCCTCCGCCACGGGCAGGCGCGAGGCCGCCCGCGAGGGCCACGAGGCCGCGACGACCGACCACAGGAGCGAGACGGCCGCGATGGCGAGGAGATCGGGCACCCTCACCGTGAACGGCACGTGGGCGAGCCCGAAGACCTCGGCCGGCAACGGGATGAGCGCGAACCGGTCGAGCGCCATCGCGAGCCCCGTGCCCGCGACGAGGCCCGTGGCGGTCCCCAGAACGCCGACGCCGAGCCCGGCCAGGAGGAACACCCGGGCGACGAGGCCCGGCGACGCGCCGAGCACCGCGAGCACCGCGGCATCGGCCGAGCGGGTCGCGGCCAGGACGGCCGAGGTGGCGGCCAGATTGAGCCCCGCGACGAACACGATGAGGAAGACCGTGGCGAAGAGCGCGAAACGCTCGAGCCGCAGCGCGGTCACGAGCGCGCGGTTGGCGTCCTCCCAGGTCGTCACGCGGAAGGCCTCCGTGCTCCGGGCCGCGAGGGCCGCCGCGATCTCTGCGGCGACGCGCGGCGCCTCGTTGGGATCCCGCAGCGTCAGCTCGTACGCGGTGGCGCCGTCTTCGGGCAGGAGGAAGAGCCGGCGTGCGGCCGCGAGCGGGAGCTCGGCCTCCCCCACCCGCCGCGAGGCCGGGCTCGAGGCGCGCAGCGCGCCGACCTCGAACGTCCCCACGATCGGGACGGGCCCGAGCGGCGAGAGCCGCGTTCGCGAGGACACGACCCTCACGGTGTCGCCCTCGAAGACGCCCAGGTCCCGCGCCTGGCTCGCGGTGAGGGCGAGCCCGTCCGCGTCGGTACGCCCCACGGCGATGGCCGGAACGGACGAATCGCCGTAGGAAACCCAGACCCTTCCGCGCGCGACCACCGAGAGCCGCGTGACGTCGGGCCGCGCCCGCAGCTCCTTCTCGAGCCCCTCGGACTCGCGCACCGCGTCACGCCCCAGGGGCTCGAGCGTGACGTGCGGCGTCTCGGCCGCGAGCCGCGCGCGGACGTGCTTCTGGAATCCCGCGAGGAGAGCGAGCGCGACGACGAGGGCGAGAACGCCGAGCACGAGACCCAGGAACGCCGCCAGAGCCACGACGCCGACCTGAGCCTCGCGGCGGGACGCGCTCAGATAGCGCCGGGCGAGGAACCAGGACGTCAGCGCAGGGCCTTCGGCCGCATGAGCGGAAACAGGATGACGTCGCGGATGGAGGCGGAGCCCGTGAAGAGCATGGCGAGCCGGTCGATGCCGATTCCCTCGCCGGCGGCCGGCGGCATGCCGTACGACAGCGCCTCGATGTAGTCGTCGTCGAAGTGCATGGCCTCGAGGTCACCCTTGTCGCGCTCGCCCACCTGCGCGCGGAACTTCTCGGCCTGCTCGTCGGGATCGTTCAGCTCGCAGAAGCCGTTCGCGATCTCCATGCCCGCGACGTAGAGCTCGAAGCGGTCGGCGATCTCGGGGTTCTCGGGACGCGTCTTGGCGAGCGGCGAGATCTCGGCCGGGAAGTCCACGATGAACGTGGGCTGCACGAGGTGCTCCTCGGCAACGGCCTCGAAGAGCTCGGCAAGGAGCTTTCCCTTGGACTCCCCGAACCGCTCGGGCGACTCGACGCCCACGCGGAGCGCCGCCGCACGCAGGGTCGCGAGCTCGCCGAGGTCTTCCGCGGCCACGCGGCCCGCCCCGTACTCGAGCACCGCGTCGCGCATCGAGAGCCGCCGGAACGGCTCGCCGAAACGAAGGACGTGCTCCGGCTCGCCCTTCTCGGTCTTCCCCCAGGCGAGGTCGGTCGTACCGAGGATCTCCTGCGCGGCACCGCGGAACAGCTCCTCGGTGAGGGCCATCTGGTCGCGGGCGTCGGCGTAGGCCGTGTAGAACTCGAGCATCGTGAACTCGGGGTTGTGGTGCGTCGAGATGCCCTCGTTCCGGAAGTTGCGGTTGATCTCGTACACCTTGGGAAACCCGCCCACCACGAGCCTCTTGAGGAAGAGCTCGGGCGCGATGCGCAGATAGAGCGGCAGGTCGAGCGCGTTGTGATGCGTGACGAACGGGCGCGCCGCGGCGCCTCCCGCGATGACCTGCATCATCGGCGTCTCGACCTCGAGGAAGCCCCGCGCGTCGAAGAACCGGCGGATGTGCGACACGAGCCGCGCGCGGATCTCGAACACCCGTCGGGTCTCGAGCGACGCGATGAGATCCACGTAGCGCTGGCGGTAGCGCACCTCGACGTCGGTGAGCCCGTGCCACTTGTCGGGCAGGGGACGCAGCGACTTGGCGAGGAACGTGAGCTTCTCCGCCCGTACCGAGAGCTCTCCCATCTTCGTGCGGAAGACGACGCCCGAGACGCCCACGTGATCGCCCAGGTCGAGGCACTCGAAGAGCTGCCAGTCCTCGGAGGTCAAGGCGTCCTGGCGGAGATAGCTCTGCGTCTTCTCGCGACCGTCGGAGAGGTCCACGAACACGGCCTTCTTGCCCATTCGGCGGATGGCCAGGATCCGGCCCGGCACCCTCACGCGGCGCTTCTCCTCGGGAATCGCCTCGAGCTCGTCGTGCGAGAGCGGCGCGTACGCCTGCACGATGTCGCTCACGAGGTGAGTGGCGTCGTAGCGGTTCGGATACGCGGGGTGCCCGAGCGCCACGATGCGGTCGCGGTTCGCGCGGCGGTTCGCGACCTGCTCGGGAAGGTCTTGGACAGGGGCTTGTGGTGCGGCCTCGTTCGACATCAGGCCGCGGATTGTAGAGGCCGAAGCGAATCGGCACCCCCCTCTTGGGGGGTCTGGGGGGATCGAGAAACCCCCAGGATCAGGCTGGCACCAAGGAGTTGTGGAGGAGCCACAGGCCCGCGAACGTGCGCAGGAGACGGAAGCGCGAGCGCGTCGTCTCGTTGAGCCGTTCGCGAATCCCCTCGCGCGCCTCGCGCTCGATGGTCGCCCGGAACCGCCGGTCGAGCTCCTGCGAGCGGCCGAGGCAGGCCGCGCAATCGCGCAGCTTCTCCGGCGGGGCCATCTCGGGCTTGCCCTCGGGGGCTTCCTTCATCTCCGAGGCCATCTCGTCCATGCGCACGCGGAGCGACGCCGCCTCGAGGAGAAGGAAATCCCGCTCGCGGAGATGGCCATCCTGCGAGAGCTCCTCGCGGAGCACGCGTCTCGCCGAGCTGATCTCCCAGGCCTCGAGCCGCAGGCGGGCGATGGCCCGGCCGTAGATGGAGCTCCTCGAGCCGGTCCCCTCGTCCATGAGGTCGACGGTGGAGAGGATCTTCCCGGCCCATTCGGCGATCAGGGCATCGTGCAGCGGCCCGGTCTGCTGCGGCTGCTCCTGCGCCGGGTAGTAGTTGGGCTCCGTGCCGCGCTCGCTGCCCGCGGACGGACGGGCGTCGCGCGCATCGCGCGCATCGCGTGCCTCTCGCGCGTCGCGCACCGTGGCCGCCACCGTTTCGGCACGGGCCATGGCCTGCGGATCCCGGAGCGAGTACGCGACGATCTGCTCGTAGGGGTCGGCGGCGACGGTGCGGGCCGTCTTCCTCGTGAACGTGGCCGTCGACTCGAGCTTCGACTCCGGATCCACCTTCGCGAGGAGGCTCCCGATGGATTCCGAGAGCCGCGTCACGTCCTGCGCCCGTACCTGGCCTTCGGTCTTGTCCTTCTCGAACTCCTCGCGGATCTCCTTGAAGCGCTGGAACTCCTCGCGCAGCTCGGCCTGCTGGAACGCGGGGTTCCGCTCGAGCTCCTGCTCGATCTCGTCGAGCGCGCGGGTGGAGTCGGAGATGCGCTTCTCTTCGTCCTCGTAGAGCTTCTGGAACTTGTTCTTGGCCGCCAGGTTCGTCTCGAGGATCGCCGAGAGCACCTCGACGGAATAGAACGCCGCGCCGACCCGGTGCTTCAGAGTTCGCACGTTCTCGAGGATCTTCTTCTCGGTGAGGTCCTCGAAGCGGCTGCAGGCCTCGATGTCCTTGCGGAGCTGGTCGAACGCCATCACGAGGCCGCGGACCTCCCCGGGATCCACCGGCTGGCGCTTCGTGAGCGCGAGGTAGCCCCCGAACAGCTTCTGGAGCTCCTGGGGGAACCGCGGCATGTAGTGGCCGTCGTCGAGGGAGCGGCGGGCGCCCACGAGCGTGATGAGGAAGTCCATCTTGTCGAGGACGTCGCCCGAGACGTTGCGGGCGTAGAAATAGAACCGGAGGAGCGAGAGGAGGAGCTTCTCGTCCTCGGTGCGGACCTTCTCGAAGAAGCGGCGCACGTAGTTCGGGGCGAGCTTCCCGTCGGCCTCCCAGATCGTCCGGTACATGCCGTCGAGCTGCGCCTCGTGCTTGTTGATCGTGTCGAGGACGACGGCCGGTGGCTGGAACGTCATCAGCTCGGTGATGCGCTTGATGTCGTTGTACAGGGCCTGGAAGTCGATCTTGTACGGCGGGGCGTCCTGGAAGAAGGTCTTGTGCAGCCCCTGCAGGAACTGGTGGAACGTCCACAGCGTCTTGAACTTCTCCGAGAGCCGCGTGTAGGCCTGGTGAAGGTCCTTCAGGTCGACGATGGACACGTGTTCTCCTCTAATTCCAGCCCGGACGCCTCGATTATAGTGACCACGTGATCGATCGAACTCTGCTTTCCGAACAAGCGATCTCGGATCGCCTCGACGGCCTCGCCCGCGAGATCGACCTGGCCTACGCCGGACGCGAGATTCTCGCGATCGGCGTCCTGAAGGGATCGGTCTTCTTCATGACCGATCTCCTGAAGCGCGTCACGAACCCCGTGGTCGTGGATTTCCTGCAGGTGCGTTCCTACGCAGGCACGCAGTCTTCGGGGAACATCCAGCTCGTCCACGACCTCTCGATGGACGTCGAGAACAAGGACGTCCTCCTCTTCGAGGACGTCGTGGACACGGGCCTCACGCTCCGCAAGATGCTCGAGCTCCTCTCCTCGAGGAAGCCCCGCTCCCTGCGCGTGGCCTCGCTCCTCAAGAAGGACCTTCACGAGAACGCCGACATCACGGTGGACTTCCTGGGCTTCACCATCGGCAAGGAGTTCGTCGTGGGGTACGGCCTCGACCTCGACGAGAGGTTCCGCAATCTCCCCTACATCGCCATCTGGGATCCCACGAGGTAGCCGCGCATGAGCTCGCTCACCACCATCGCCGTTCCCGGCGCCCCCAAAGCCATCGGCCCCTACGCGCAGGGGATCGTCGCGAACGGATTCCTGTTCACCGCCGGCCAGGTTCCCCTGAACCCCGACACCATGACGCTCGTGGAAGGCGACATCGCGGCCCAGACCGAGCGGATCTTCGACAACCTCGAAGCCATCGTCACGGGCGCGGGCACGACGCTCGGCCGCACGGTGAAGGCCACGGTCTATCTCATGGACATGGCCGACTTCGCGGCCATGAACGCCGTGTTCGAGAAGCGCTTCGAGGGCCACCGGCCCGCCCGCTCGACGGTCCAGGTCTCGCGCCTTCCGGCGGCGGCCCGGGTCGAGATCGACCTCATCGTCGCGCTTTAGCGCTCATCCAGGGAGGGGCCTTCCGGCGTAGAGCCGTGCGTGGACGCCGGGCTGCGCATCGCCATCGCCGGATCGGGCATCTCCGGCCTCGCCGCCGGCTGGCTCCTCTCGCGGCGCCACACGGTGACCCTGTACGAGGCCGACTCGCGGCTGGGCGGCCACACGCACACGCACGACGTGGCGACCCCCGAGGGCACGGCCCGGGTCGACACGGGCTTCATCGTCCACAACGAGGTCAACTACCCGCTCCTGGTGAGGCTCCTCCGGGAGCTCGGTCTCGCGACCCGCCCGAGCGACATGTCCTTCGGAGTCAGCGGCGGGAACGCTCCCACGTGGTCGAGCCGGGGCGTCGCCGGCCTCTTCGCCGACCCGAGGAACGCGATCTCGCCGGCCTTCTACCGGTTCCTCCTCGACATCACGCGGTTCAACCGCAGGGCCCCGCGGCTTCTCGACGAGCCGGGAGCCGAGCGCCTCACGCTCGGGGGACTCCTCCGGCGCGAGGGGTTCTCCGAGGCTTTCGAGAACGGCTACCTGCGGCCGATGGCCTCGGCCGTGTGGTCGACGCCGTCCCGGGAGCTCGCGGACTTCCCCGCCGCGACGCTCGTGGAGTTCTTCCGCAACCACGGCTACCTGGGCGTCACCACGCAGCACCCCTGGCGGGTGCTCGAAGGCGGCAGCTCGGCGTACATCCCGCATCTGGCGGCCGCCTTCGGCGATCGCATCCGTCTGGGCACGGGTGTGAAGCGCGTCGAAAGAGACGCGGAGGGCGTGACCGTTCACGCGGGCGACCGCGCTCCCGAGCGCTACGACGCGATCGTTCTCGCCGTGCACGGTGATCACGTGCTCCGAATGCTCGCCGCGCCCACACCCCACGAGGAATCGGTCTTCTCCGAATTCCGGAGCTCCGTGAACCCCACGTGGCTCCATACCGATACGTCGTTCCTGCCGAAGAGCCGCGCGGCGTGGGCGTCCTGGAACTACCACGTGGCGCCGGGCCCTCACGCGACGGGCACGAGAGTCACGTACCACATGAACCGGCTCCAGTCCCTGCAGACGAGGCGCGACCTCTGCGTCACGTTGCACCCGGAGGGCCTCGTGGACGAGAGCCTCGCGCTCCGCAAGCTCTCCTACGAACACCCCCTCTTCACGCGGGAGAGCGTGGACTCGCAGAAGAGGTGGAACGCGGTGAGCGGCCGGAACCGCACGCACTACGCGGGCGCCTACTGGGGCTACGGATTCCACGAGGACGGCCTCGCCTCCGCGGTCCGCGTGGCCGGGGCGCTCGGGGTCTCGTGGCCGTGATCGAGCCCGGAATCTACGAAGGTGTCCTCCGCCACCGGCGCACGAATCCGAAGGCCCATGCGTTCGCGTATCGCGTGTCGCTGGCCTTTCTCGATATCGATCGGCTCGCCGAGCTGAGCTCCGTGTCGCCGTTCCTCTCCTACGAGCGCTTCAACTGGATCTCCGTTCACGAGAGCGACCACCTCGCCTCTCGGCGGCCCGATCGCTTCGGGGCCCGCCGGGGCGACCCATCGAGGCCGCTCCGGGAGCGGCTCCAGGAGGAAGCCGCCCTCGCCGGAGCGCGTTGGCCCGAGGGCCGCACGTTCCTCCTCACGCACTTTCGCTATCTGGGCTACTGCTTCAACCCGGTCTCGTACTACTACGGCTACGGGCCCTCGGGGCTCCTCGAGATGGTCGCGGCCGAGATCCACAACACGTTCGGCGAGAAGCACGTGTACTTCATGGACCGGGGCGCGGGGGAGCCTTCACCGAACGGCTTCGCGTCCTCGTTCGACAAGGTCTTCCACATCTCTCCGTTCCTCTCCATGGCGGGGCGCTACCGGTTCGCGTTCGGCGAGCCCGGCAAGAGGCTCCACGTCGCCGTCACCGCCGAGGACCGCGGCGTTCCGCTTTTCGACGCGCAGCTCGTCCTCGAGAGGCGCGAGCTCTCGCGCGCGAGCGTTCACAGCCACCTGCGCCGCTTTCCGCTCGAGACCGTCGAGGTCACCGCCGCGATTCACTGGGAGGCGCTGCGCCTCCTCCTCAAGGGGGTTCCCGTGTTCACCCACCCGAAGAAGCTCGCCGCCCGTGTCCCGGGCGCGGCCGCCCGTGTCCCGGGCGCGGCCGCACGATGAACGAAGAGAACGCGACGGCGGGCGCCGAAGAGACCCTCGCGGGAGCCCGGGCCCCGGTGCTCTTTCGAGGCGCGGTGCACGGGCTCCTCTCCCGCATCGCCGAAGGCCGCCTCACGCTCTCGGACGCCTGGGGCACCGTGACGTTCGGCGATCCCACGGCGAAGCTCGCGGCCGAGGTCTCCGTGCACGACGCGCGCGCCTACCGGCAGGCGGTCCTGGGCGGCGACGTGGGGTTCGCCGAGGGCTACATCGATGGCGCCTGGAGCAGCCCCGATCTCGCCCGGGTGACGCGCCTCGCCGTACGCAACCTGAGCGCGTTCAACGCCGGCGCGTCGGCCACCGCGTCCGTCTCGACGCTCGTCAACCGCGTGCTCCACTTCCTCAACCGCAACACCGAGCGCGGCAGCCGCAGGAACATCGCGGCGCACTACGACCTCGGAAACGCCTTCTACCGGCTCTTTCTCGACGAGCAGCTCGTGTACTCGGCCGCCGTCTTCCCGACTCCGGAGGCGAGCCTCGAGGCCGCGCAGGTCGAGAAGCTCGATCGCATCTGCCGGAAGCTCCGCCTCGGGCCCGGCCACCACCTTCTCGAGATCGGCACCGGCTGGGGGGCGTTCGCGATCCACGCGGCCCGGCGCACCGGCTGCCGGGTGACGACGACGACGATCAGCCCTTCGCAGTACGCCCACGCGAAGGCGCGCATCGCCGAGGAGGGCCTCGGGGACCGCGTCACGCTGCTCCTCGAGGACTATCGCAAGCTCACGGGCACGTTCGACCGCATCGTCTCGATCGAGATGTTCGAGGCCGTCGGCTTCGCGAACTACGACACGTACTTCCGCGCCGTCGACCGCCTGCTCGCGCCCGATGGCTCGATGCTGCTCCAGACGATCACGCTCCCCGAGCAGCGCTTCGCGGCCTACCGCAGGCAGCCGGACTTCATCCAGACGCATGTCTTTCCCGGCGCGGAGCTGGCGTCTCTCTCGGGCATCGCGCGATCCCTGGCGCGGGTCTCGGACCTCACGATCCTGAGCCTCGAGGACATCGGCCTTCATTACGCACGCACGCTGCGCGTCTGGCGCGAGCGCTTCCACGCACGGCTCCGCGAGGTGCGGGCCCAGGGCTTCGACGAGCGCTTCGTGAGGCTCTGGGACTACTACCTCGCCTACTGCGAGAGCGCCTTCGCCGAGCGGGCCATCGGGGACGCTCAGCTCGTGCTCGTGAAGAACCTCGCGGCCGCACCGCTCCTCGACGAGCTCCCCCCAGGCGGAGAATCGCGTTCATGAACCCGATTCGTGCCTTCGCCGTCGTGGTCCTCGTCGCCATGCTCTGCGTCACGGGCTGGGCGAGCCTGAAGCTCCCGCTCTGGGAGGCCGGGCCGTACGTCTCCGATCCCTGGAGCGTCGCCACGCTGTTCGATGCCTACTGCGGTTTCCTCACGTTCTATCTCTGGGTGCTCTACAAGGAGCGCTCGCCGCTCGCGCGCGGGGTCTGGCTCGTCCTCGTCCTCACGCTCGGCAACATCGCGATGGCGGGCTATCTCCTCCGCGAGACCTTTCGGGTCGGAAAGGGGGCCACGATGAAGGACCTCCTCACGGTCCAGCATGGCTGAGGCCCTTCGGCTCCTCGGGCTCGGGCTGGGCCTCGTGGCCTTCACGATGACGGTCACCTGGCTCGTGGCGACGCGGCGCAGGAACGCCGGCATCGTGGACGTCACCTGGACGTTCAACCTCGGCCTCCTCGCCGTCCTCTACGCCGTTCTCGCGAACGGGGCCCTCGAGCGCCGCGTGCTCGTGGGCGCTCTCGCTGGCTTCTGGGCACTCAGGCTCGGGCTGCATCTCGCGGTGCGCGTGGCCGGCGAGCCCGAGGACGGCCGGTACGCCGCGCTTCGCGAGGAGTGGACCCGGAAGGGCCTCGCCGTCGACGGACGCTTCCTCGTCTTCTTCCTGTTCCAGGGGCTCCTCGATGTGGTGCTGTCGCTCCCCTATCTCCTGGCCTGCCTCTCGCCCACGCGCGGCCTCGGCGCCTTCGAGCTCACCGGCGCGGCTCTCGTCGCCCTGGCGCTCGCGGGCGAGGCCGTGGCCGACGCCCAGCTCCGGAGGTTCAAGGCCAGCCCGTCGAGCCGCGGAAAGACCTGCCGCGTGGGGCTCTGGTCTCTCTCGCGCCACCCGAACTACTTCTTCGAGTGGCTCGTGTGGGTGGGCTTTGCCGTCATCGCGTTCCCCGCGCCGTGGGGCTTCCTGGGCCTCGTCTCGCCGCTCCTCATCTACCACTTCCTCGTGAACGTCACCGGCATCCCCGCGACGGAGGCCCATGCCGTGAAGAGCCGGGGCGACGACTACCGCGAATACCAGCGCACCACCAGTGCCTTCTTCCCGTGGTTCCCGAAACGATGACGGGCGGCAAGAGTTACAGCGCGGGCGATCGTTCTTACGACGACGTTCCGGACGAGGTCGGTGCCGCGGGTGCCTTCGGGGTCTCGGTGGGCGGCGCGAAGCCCGAAGGCGTCTGGAACATCGCCGGGGTCTTGAGCGTGTCGGGGACCCGCGTCGTGACCCGGGGCGGCTCGGGCGCGCGGAACCCGTACGGAGGAACCGATCCCGTGGGGGGCCCGGTCATCGTGGGGGTTGGCGAGGGCGTTGGTGTGGGGGTCTCCGTGCCCGTGGGCGACGGCACCGGCGTGGGGACCGGTGTGGGAGACGAGACCGGTGACAGGGCCCGGGAACGCGCGTTGGAACGGGGCGCCTGTGCCGCCATCGGAGCGGTGGTCCCCACGAGAGCGAGCAGGGCGGCGAGGACTCTCATGGCGACCCCCCCGCAAGCCCGGTGCCGGTGTCGCGCGGCCCGGGGATTGCGAAGTGCCTCCGTGGATGGAGGGCTTCACGATGGACACGCGCACCTTTCTCGCCCGCCTGGGCGCCCTGACCCTGACGGTTCTCGTCCCCACGGCTTCCCCGGCCCTGGCTCAGTCCCGTCCGGCCCCGACGGCTCCCGTTTCGGCCACACCCATCCCGATCACCCAGCAGCCGACGGGCTCGGTGGATCCTTCACAGCAGACCGGGACGCTGCCGGGGCTCCCCGGAGTGAGCGACCCGCGAGGGGTCGCCACGGGGCCGACGCCCAACTCGAACACCGTGCCGAGCCCGGGCTACGACGTCTCGGGCCTGGTCGTCGCCTACGAGCCCGGGAAGTCCATCTCTCTTCGGGCCTCGAACGGCGTCGTCCGGACGATCGGTCTCCCGGCGAACCTCAACGTGCCGCCGGATCTCACGAATGGCCGGTACGCCACGGTGAGGCTCCAGCGAAGGGCGAAGGGCCCGCCCGCCGTTCTGGCCGTGTCCATGAGCCAACCGCCCCTCCTGAGGATCCAGAAAAAGTCCTGAGCCGGAGCCACCGCGGCGGGAAGGGCGCCCGCCCGTGAATCGAGCCGAAGCGCCCCGCGACGGATGGTCTCTCACGGCCGCCGAGCTCGGGCTCCTGCCCGACGCCGTGATCCGGGCGGGCATCCGCCGGCTGCTCACGCAACGGCTGCGCGAGGAAGAGGCCGGGGACGTCGAGGCCTCACAGAGACGGCACGAGGCGATCGTCCGGGCCATGAGAACCGCTCCCATCGCGGTCGAGACCCGCGCCGCGAACGATCAGCACTACGAGGTGCCTCCCGCGTTTTTCACGTACGCCCTCGGACCGAACCTCAAGTACAGCTCCGCGCTCTTCGGCCCGGACGTCACGGATCTCGGCGCGGCCGAGGAAGCCATGCTCGCGCTCACCACCGAACGGGCCGGCCTCGAAGACGGGCAGGACGTTCTCGAGCTCGGCTGCGGCTGGGGCTCACTGACGCTCTACGCCGCACGGCGCTTTCCCCGCGCGCGCATCACTGCCGTTTCGAACTCCCGGGACCAGCGGGCGTTCATCGAGGCACGCGCGGCCGAGCGGGGCCTCTCGAACGTCCGTGTGCTGACGGCCGACATGAACGACTTCGAGGCGCCCGGTATCTACGACCGCATCGTCTCGGTGGAGATGCTCGAGCACATGCGCAACTGGGAAGCGCTCCTCGCGCGCGTCGCGAGCTGGCTGCGGGAAGACGGACGCCTCTTCATCCACATCTTCACGCACCGCACCAACGCCTATTTCTTCGATGCGAAGCCCGGAGACGACACGGACTGGATGGCCCGCAACTTCTTCTCCGGCGGGCTCATGCCCTCGGACCGGCTTCTGCATTCGTTCTCCCGCGATCTCGCCGTGGAACGCCACTGGTGCGTCTCGGGAACCCACTACGAGAAGACGGCCGCGCGGTGGCTCGGGAACCTCGACCGGCACCGCAGCGAGGTCCTCGCGCTCTTCGAGAGGACCTACGGAAAGCCCGAGGCGCGCAGACGCTTCGGCGCCTGGCGCCTCTTCTTCATGGCCTGTGAGGAGCTCTGGGGCTACCGCGGAGGGAACGAATGGCTCGTGAGCCACTATCTGCTCTCACGGCGGTAGGCTCCGCGCATGAGCGACGACGCCGGTTTCCTGAAGGCCGTCACCTCGGGTGATCTCGAAGAGGTGCGAAGGCGCCTCGCGGAGAGTCCTGCCCTCGCGGGAGCGTGCAACGAAGCCGGCACGCCGGCGACGCTCCTCGCGCTCTACCATCAGAAAAACGACCTCGCGGCGCTCCTCGTCGCGGCGAAGAGCTCCCTGTCGGTCTTCGAAGCCGCCGCGTTCGGGAGAACGGCGTCCCTCGCCACGCTTCTCGACGCGGACCCGGCGCTCGCCGACGCCTTCGCCGGGGATGGCTTCAACCCCCTCGGCCTGGCGGCCTTCTTCGGTCACGAGGAGGCCGTCGCGCTGCTCCTGGAGC
>JAEUQS010000572.1 GCA_016789625.1 Acidobacteriota bacterium
ACGGGCGGGGACGCCTGCTCTCGGGGGAACCTCTCGCCGCCGTGGCGACCGCTCTCCTCGCCGATCGGGTCCCGCCCGTCGGGCTCGGCCTGACCGGTGTGCCCGCGCGGCGCCTCGCCCGCGATCTCGAGGTCCTTTCCCGTTCCGCGCCGGCGGTTCCTCTTCTGGCCGCCGGGAACACCGGACGCGCGCGCGACGAAGCCCGCGGGCTCTTCGAGGAGCCCATCGAGCCCGCGGCGTACGCCCGGGAGGCCGTTCAGTGGATCCGCCTCGGCGCACGCATCGTGGGCGGCTGCTGCGGGACCTCCGCCCCCCACGTGGCAGCCCTCGCCGGCCTCGTCACGGGAAGTAGCCGCGAATCGTCTTCGGACGAAGGTTCTTGTCCTTGAGGCGGACCTCCACGGCGCGGAACTGATCCGCCGGTTTCGGGGAGTTCGCGAGGTACGTGAGGAAGTACTGCGAGCGGAGCTCCGTCTCGATGCGCTTGTAGATCTCGGGGAGACCCGCCGCCTTGCTCACGTAGAAGATCGACCCGCCCGTGTCGTTCGCGAGGTCCGAGAGCTTCGACTTGAGGCCCACGTCGATGAACGAGATGTCGAGGCCGATGATGTAGATGGGCACGCCGGCCGTGCGCACGTAGCGCCGCAGCGTTTCGTACTCGGTCCACGATTTGTTGTCCTGGCCGTCGGAGAGGAGCACGATGGCCTTGCGCCCCTGCACCGCACGGAACTGGTAGAGCGCCATGACGACGGAGTCGTAGAGCGCCGTGCCGCCCTTGGCCGAGGTCTCCCGCACGCCGCCCAGAAGAGCCGCCCGCTTGCTCGTCATGGGCGTGATGAGCGTGGGCGTCTCGCGGAAGTCCATCACGAAGCCCTGGTCCTTCTCGCCGATGAGCGACGTCACGAACTCGCTCGCGGCCTGGTGCACGAGCGGCATCGCGTCCTTCATCGAGCCGGAGCCGTCGATCACGATGCCGAGAGAGATGGGGAGCGACTCGGCGAACTCGAACGACGACAGCTCCTGCGGCTTGCCGTCCTCGAGCACGGTGAAATCGGGCTGCTTGAGGCCCTTCACGAAGAGGCCGGCCTTGTCGTACACGGAGACGTTCAGCTCCACGAGGTGGACCTCGGCCGTCGCGAGGAAGCGCTGATCGCCCTTGAGGATGCGGAAGTCGGTGAACTCCTTGCCGTCCGCATCGAACGCCGTCGCGCGGAGGAGCGTCGCCTTCTTCAGCTTCGCGGCCGGAACCTTGAACGTGTAGGGCGGAGCCTTCCACTCCTGGATGAGCTCCGTGTCGAGGTAGAGCTTCAACGACTTGAGCACCCCACCCGCGATCGACTGCACGGCGACCTTGACGTCGAGGTCCTCGTCCGCGGCCTGCGGCGCGCCCACCTGACCGAGGATGGGGCTCGTGCCGGCCGCTCCGCCGAGCGCCATCTTCTTCGGGATCTCCAGGATGCGGACGGCCAGCCGCGCGTCCCTCTCGTTGATGGCCCAGGCGTCGAGGTCCACGAAGTTGCCGCGGGAGTCGTAGCCGATCGCCTTCAGGGTCTGCTTGCGCGGGATCTTCCCGAGGTCCAGCTCCACCGTGTAAGGCGGACGGTTCCGCGTGAGGATCTTCTTGTCCTCCAGCACGAACTCGACGCGCGTCACGGGCTCCTGCACCTCGACCTCGATGCGGATGAGCCCGACGGGAACCTCCTTCTGAGGCAGCAGGATGCGGACGAACTCCTTCGACCGGTCGAGCGGCGCGCGGTTCTCGCTCTCGAGCACCACGGCCGCGGCGATGGGATTCCCCTGCGCGTCCAGCCCCGCGTCCTCGGCCACGAAATCCGACGACATCGCCGGGACGTTGATCGAGAGCGCCTTGACGGCGACGGCCTTCCCGGTCACTCCGTCGAGCCGGAGATCCAGCATCGTCGGGCCGGGCGGCAGCGACCTCAGGAACCGCGCCGTGATGGGGAGGGAGTCGTCGGTCGAGAGATCCACCTCGATGGGCAGCCGGAACGTGTCGACGACCTTGCCGTCTCCGCTCTTCGCCTCGCCGGTGATGAAGAAGCTGTAGAGGCGGGGAGGGGCCTTCAGGTAGGCCTTCACCTCGGCGCGGCTGACCTCCAGCGTGAAGCGCATGACGGTCTTCTCGCCGCTCTTGCCCAGGAACTGCTCGCGCACCGTGATGGGCACCGAGACGAGGCCCGCGTCGATCTTTCCCTGCTGCGCCTGTTGCGGCGCCGGAGACGGCGAGGGGGACTGGGCGAACCCTGAAGAGGACGGCGTCCACGCGATCGCCAGCGCGAGAGGGATCGAGAGGAGCCTTCTGAGGACGTCGAAGCGGCGTGTCTTCATGCTGGTCATGCGATCGTAGACTGAGGCAAACCTTGGGCCGGAGGTGTTCATGCAGCGTCCTCGTTTTCGTCGTACCTCATTACGCCTCCCGTGCGCTCTTGTTCTGGCCGGGCTCCTGGGAGCGCAGGCGAACGCCGCGGAACCGGGGGACGAGGCCCGCTGGAACCGCGTGGCCGAGGAGATCTTCGGGCACGCCGAGCTGGCCCTGCAGGAGACGAAGAGCGCCGAGACCCTCGCCGTCGAGCTCGAGAAAGAGGGCTTCAAGGTGGAGCGCGGGGTTTCCGGGATGCCCACCGCGTTCGTCGCCCGGATCGGATCGGGCTCCCCTGTGGTGGGCATCCTCGCCGAGTACGACGCCCTGCCGGGTCTCTCCCAGAAATCGGGGACGGCCAGCAAGCAGCCCGTCGTGGAGGGCGCGCCGGGGCACGGCTGCGGACACAACCTCCTGGGAACGGCGGCCGTGGCCGCGGCCGCCCTCGCGAACCGGGAGCGAATCGCGAGGAAGCTCCCGGGCACGCTCGTGGTCTTCGGCACCCCCGCCGAGGAGCAGATCATCGGCAAGACCTTCCTGGCACGCGACGGAGCCTTCGTCGGAACCGACGTCCTCCTCTCGTGGCATCCGGAGGACCTCAACTACGTCTACACGCGGCCGCGCCTCGCGATCACCGTGGTCGACGTCGAGTTCTTCGGCACCACGGCTCACGCGGCGGCCTCGCCCTGGATGGGCCGCAACGCGCTCTCGGCTCTCGAGCTCTTCGACCACGCGATCGCCCTCATGCGCGAGAGCGTGCTGCCCACCGCCCGCATGCATCGCGTGATCAAGGCGGGCGGCGTCGCCGCGAACGTGATTCCCGACTACACCAAGGTCCAGTACTTCGTGCGCGACGAGACGGGCGAGCGGGTCGACGGCATGTTGCGCCGGCTCCGCAAGGCGGCCGACGGCGCGGCGCTCGCCACCGAGACGCGCGCGCAGGTCACGGTTCTGGCCGCGACCCGGGAGCCGATCTACAACGAGGTGCTCTCCCGCGTGATGCAGCAGGAGCTCGAGAAAGCCGGCGCGCCTGCGTTCGATGCCCGTGACCAGGAGCTTGCGAGGGCCATCCAGAAGGAGATCGGCGTCGAGACCTCCGGGCTCGCGCTCACCGTGATTCCCTACGGTCCGCTGCACGGCGGCACCGCCTCGTCCGACGTCGGCGAGGCGAGCGCCGTGGTCCCGCTGGCCGAGCTCGCGGTCGCGACGCGCCCGCAGGGCACGCCGGCCCACCACTGGGCCCAGACGTCCTGCGCCGGAACGGACGTGGGCCGCAAGGGCATGCACGTGGCGGCGCGGGTTCTCGCGAGGAGCCTCGAGGCGCTCCTCGCCTCGCCCGCGAAGGTGGCCGAGGCCCGGGCCGAGTGGACGAAGGCCACGAAGGGCAGACCGTACGTGAGCCCGCTCGCGGAAGGCGCGAAGCCGGCCCGCTGGTAGGGCGCCTTCCATGAACCTCCAGATCGCGCTTCTCACCTTCGTGACGGCGGTGCTCGTGTGGTCGGGCATCGCCCCGAAGGACCGCTTCACCTGGGTCCTCGAGGTCGCGCCCGTGCTCGTCGTGGTGCCTCTTCTCCTCGCCACGAGACGCCGCTTCCCGCTCACGCCCCTGCTGACCGTGCTCATCGCGGCGCACGCCGTGATCCTCATGGTGGGCGGCCGGTACACGTACGCCGAGGTGCCCCTGGGCTTCGCGATGCAGGATCTCTTCGGCCTCGCTCGAAACCCCTACGACGGCATCGGCCACTTCGCTCAGGGGTTCGTGCCGGCCATCGCGGCCCGCGAGATCCTGCTCCGGCGCTCACCGCTTCGGCGCGGCGGCTGGCTGGTTTTCACGGTGATCTCGTTCTGCCTCGCGGTGAGCGCGCTCTACGAGCTCGTCGAGTGGGGCGCGGCGGTCGGCACCGGAGAGGCGGCAGAGGCGTTTCTCGGCACTCAGGGCGACCCCTGGGACACGCAGAAGGACATGGCCCTCGCGCTCGTCGGAGCGGTCTGCGCGCTCCTCTCGCTGTCGCGACTCCACGATCGCGCCCTCGAGCGGCTCAGGCGATAGCCAGCTCGCGCTCGGGTTTCGTGGCGATCCAGGCCTTCGTGCGCTCGAAGAACGTCTCCACGGCCTCGAGAAAAGCCGCGGGCGAGTCGAGCCCCGAGATCTGACGGCGCAGCTCTCCGCCGTTGGGCACGCCGTGCGTGTACCAGCCCGTGAAGGTGCGGAGCTTCGTCATCATCACGCGCGGCAGGTCGAAGTCGTCCCGCTGGATCAGAGTGAAGTGCTGGAGGATCACGTCCCTCCGTTCGTCGAGGGTCGCGGGCTCGTACGTCTCCCCCCGGAGCAGCGCAGCGGCCTGCCGGAAGATCCACGGGTTCTTCATCGTCGCGCGGCCGCTCATCACGGCATCGCAGCCCGTCTCCCGGAACATGCGGAGCACGTCCTCGGGCGTCTCGATATCGCCGTTCCCCACCACGGGAATCGTCTTCACGGCCTCCTTGAGCCGCGCGATGCGCGACCAGTCGGCCCGGCCGCTGTACATCTGCTTCGCGGTGCGCGGGTGGAGCGCCACCGCGGAAACGCCCTCCCCTTCGCAGATCCGGCCCAGCTCCTCGAAGTTGATCTTCTCGTCGCTGATGCCTGCGCGAAATTTCACGGTGAGGGGGGTCGTGGGAAGCGCCTTCTTACAAGCGGCGATGATCTCTCGCGCCTTTCCGAGATCCCGCATCAGCGCGGCCCCGGCGCAGCCCTTGAGAACCTTGTTCGCCGGGCAGCCCATGTTGATGTCGCAGACGTCGACCTGCATGTCCTCGACGCGCGCGGCCGCGATCTGCATGCGCTCGGCATCGGCGCCGTAGATCTGGATCGAAAGCGGCCTCTCGGCGGGGTCGTAGCGGAGCAGCCGCTCGGTACCCCTGTTCCCGCGTGTGAGGCCCTCGGACGACACGAACTCCATCGTCACGAGGCCCACGCCGCCGATCCTCCGGAGGAGGAGCC
>JAEUQS010000574.1 GCA_016789625.1 Acidobacteriota bacterium
CACCGCCACTCGCCTTTCCGCCATCAGCGCTGCCAGCTGGTGGCGAAGAACGGCGAACTCAAGACCGTCCTGATCAGCGCGGTGCCGGTGTTCAATTTCCACAGCGGCGCGCTCACCGGCTTCCGCGGCACGGCCACCGACGTCACCGAGTTGCGCCGCCGCGAAATCGGCCTGCAGGCCGCCAAGGAAGTGGCGGAGACGGCCAACCGGGCGAAGACCGAGTTCCTGGCCAGCATGAGCCATGAGCTGCGCACGCCGCTGAACGCCATCATCGGCTACAGCGAACTCCTGATCGACGAGCTCGCGGATCGCGGCGTGACGGAGCTGGGGCCCGACCTCGACCGCATCCGCACGGCCGCGCAGCACCAGCTCGGGCTCGTGAACGACGTCCTCGACCTGAGCAAGGTGGAGGCGGGGAAGATGGAGCTCCACCTCACGCGCTTCGAGGTCGAGCCGCTCGTGCGCGAGGTCGTGGAGGGCCTGTCGACCGTGGCCACACGCGGCCGGAACACGCTCGTCGTGGACTTCGCCCGGGGGCTCGACGGCATGCAGGCCGACGCGACCCGGCTCCGGCAGGTGCTCATCAACCTCCTCTCGAACGCCCTCAAGTTCACCGAACAGGGAGAGGTCCGGCTCACCGTCGAGCCCGCCACGGCGGGCAGCGGCGAGAGCTTCGTGAACTTCCGCGTCGAGGACACCGGCATCGGGATGACGCCCGACCAGATCGCGAGGCTCTTCCAGCCTTTCGTTCAGGCCAGCTCGAACACCGTCAGCCGCTACGGCGGCACGGGGCTCGGGCTCGTCCTCTCGCGGCGCTTCTGCCAGATGATGGGCGGCGACATCGACGTGACGAGCGTGCCGGGCCGCGGCACGACCTTCACCGCGAAGGTCCCGAAGGTCGTCGGCGCGCCCTGACCTCTCCGCCGCCCGCGCGCTTCAGGAACGCCGCGGCTTTCTCGGCCCGGCCGAGGTTGGTCTTCGCCTCCTCGAAACCGGGCCGTTTCTCGACGGCCTTCGAGAACGCGGCCGCCGCTTCCGAGAAGCGCCCCCGCGCGTACTCGGCCACGCCGGCTTCGTTCCAGACCTCGGGCTCGTCGAGGTCGTTCGCCGCCGTCGTGAGCGCGCTGGACGCGCCTTCGAGGTTGCCCGAGATCCGCAGGGCGCGGCCCAGGCCCACCTGGGCCTCGACGTTTCTCGAGTCCACGGCGGTCGCCCGCCGGTAGAGGTCGGTCGCCTCGCGCGCGCTCCCCGATCCGAGGAGCAGCGAGCCGAGGCCGGTGAGCGCCGGCAGGTAGTTGGGCTCGATCTTCAGGGCCTCCCGGTAGGCCTTCTCGGCGTTCGCGTTGTCGCCCGCACGCCTGTAGGCCGCGGCCAGGTTGCCCTGGGCGACGGCGCGGCCCGGGTCGGCGAGGACGGCCTTGCCGAGCGGCTCGATCGCGGCCCGCGCGTCGCCGGCCTCGAGCAGCAGCGCGCCGTACTCGGTGAGGAGCGCCGCGTCCTGGCTCCCCGCCGTCGCGGTCGCGAACACCTGCCGGGCGTGCGGGAGGTCCTTGTCGCGCCGCGCCGCGCGCCCCAGCGTGAGGAGCTTGTCGAGATGCACCGGGTTCAGGCCCGACGCTTTCTTCAGATAGTCGATCGCGGTCTCCCAGGACTTCGCCGCCATCGCGGCCTCACCCAGGGCGAGGAGCGCGCCCTCGTTCCGCTCGTCGAGCTTCAGGGCCTGTTTCCAGTTGGCTTCGGCGAGCCCGGCGTCGCCGCGAAGGCGGAACACGTCGCCGAGGAGGCGATAGGCCTCGCTCGACCCCGGCTCCAGCTCCAGCACCCGGTGGCCCGCGGCCTGCGCCGTCGCGGCGTCGCCCCGGCCCAGCGCGTCGCGGCCCGAAGCGAGCAGCTCGTACGGGGTCGCGACGGGTGGGGTCAGGGCAGACGCCGTGCCCGTGGGCGCGTGCGGAACCGGGGTCGCGACGGGCGGTGGTGGAGCCGTTGCGGCCGCGAGCGCCTCTCCGTCGCGCACCTTGCGCGCGTCTTCCCGGCGTCCGGCCCGCTCGAGAGCCTGGACGAGAAGGCCCCTCAGCTCCGGACCGAGCTTGTCCTTCGGCACGTTCGAAAGGTCGTAGATGACCTCCTCGACGGCGCCGTCCTTGAGCTTCTCCTGAGAGGTCCTTCTCAGCTCGTCGAGGTCGGGCAGCGACGGCGGGACGACGGGCCTCGACGACCGTTTGACGTCCTCGGCCATCTTGACGAAGTCGGCCGCGTAGAACTCCGGCACGATCTCGAGCGTGCCGTCCGACGTGAAGGCCCGGCGGAGAGCTTCCTTGGAGGCCTTCACGTTGCGGTCGTTGAAGTGCGCGTTGGCCGCCTTGAGCTCCATTGCGGCGCGGCGTCCCGCGGATGCGGCGGCGGCCGCCGAGTCCTCGTACTTCAGGGCGGCTTCCTTGAAGCGGGCCGCCTTGAAGAGCTTGCTCGCCTCGGTCTCCAGCGATTCGGACTGCCCCTGCGCGAACGCGAGGCTCGGCGCGAGGACCGTGGCGATGACGACGCAGGAAGCTCTCGGTTTGAACATCGCCGCGAATTGTAGGCGAGCCGGACAGCCGCGGACGGGGCCTGGGGGGATCGAGAAACCCCCAGGATCACTTACTGCTGTTTTGTGAGGACGAGCGAGAGCGGCTTGAAGTCGTCTTCAGGGACGTCGACCTCGAGCGTGAGCGGCTCGAAGC
>JAEUQS010000582.1 GCA_016789625.1 Acidobacteriota bacterium
GGCGCCCGGCTCCCACCTGGAACGCGGAGAGCTCCCGCGCGAGGACCGCGGCGGTGGCGGGCCGGCTGGCGGGCTCTTTCGCGATGCAGCGGACGAGGACGTCGACGAGCTCCGAAGGAACGCCCACCGCGTCGAGGATGCGGGAGAAGGGCGTTTCGTTGAGGTGCGCGAGGAGCGTCTTCATGGGGCTCTCGCGCACGAACGGCGAGACGCCGGTGAGCGCCTCCCAGCCGATGACGCCGAGAGCGTAGACGTCGATGCGCCCGTCGATCTGCTGCTCGCGGATCTGCTCGGGCGCCATGTAGGCCGGCGTTCCCGGGAGCAGCCCGTGCCGCGTGCGCCGGACGTCCTTCCTCACGTCGACGGCGAGACCGAAATCGAGCACGGCGACCTCGCCTTCAGCGCCCACCATGATGTTTCCCGGCTTGAGGTCGCGGTGCACGATGCCGAGGTCGTGCGCGGCCTGAGCGCCCAGCGCCGCCTGCCGGAGGATGGGAATCGTCGCGCTCACCGTGAGGGGGCCCTCGTCGAGGACCTCGGCCAGGCTCCTTCCCGGCACGAGCTCCATGGTGACGTACCAGAACTCGCCCGCCTCGGCGAGGTCGTAGATCTGGGCGACGTTGGGGTGCTTCACCCGGCGGGCCGAGCGCACCTCGCGCCGGAGGCGCCAGGACCAGTCGTCCTCCGAGTCCGCCGGGGGTGCGAGCACCTTGAGGGCGACCTCCTGCTCCAGCTCCCGATCGAACGCGGCGAACACGATGCCGGCTCCGCCGCGTCCCAGGAAGCCCCGATCCTCGTAGCGCGGGGCGGCCGCGAAAAACCTCTCTCTGAGAGCCTGGGATCTCACCGGGACGATTATCGGTCCGCGAGGCCTACACTTCGCGGGATGGACGAACGCACCCTCGTCGACGGCCACGGGCGGCGGATCACGTACGTCCGCATCTCGGTGACGGACCGCTGCAACCTGCGCTGCGTGTACTGCATGCCGGAGGACCAGAAGTTCCGGCCGCTGCCTCATCTCCTCACGCGTGAGGAGATCTCGCGAACGGCGCGGCTCCTCGCGTCGCTCGGGGTCACGAAGGTGCGCATCACCGGCGGCGAGCCCACGACGCGCCCCGACCTCGTGGGCATCGTCTCCGACCTTCGCGATATCGGGTTCCCGGGCGGCATCGCGCTCTCGACGAACGGCGTGCTGTTTCCCCGGATGGCGCACGAGCTCCTCGCGGCAGGCCTCACGAAGGTGAATCTCTCGCTCGACTCCGCCGAGGCGGAGCACTTTCGCAAGATGGCGCGGCGGGATCACTTCGAGCCCGTGCTCAAAGCCATCGACCTCGCGCTCGCGCTGCCATTCGACTCCGTGAAGATCAACGCGGTCGTGATCCGCGGGATGAACGACGACCAGATCCTGCCGCTCGCCGCGATGACGTTCGCGAAGGATCTCTCGGTGCGGTTCATCGAGTTCATGCCGTTCGGCAACAACGACTGGAAGGACGCGGACTTCGTCTCCTGGGAGGAGACCCGCGACCGGCTCCTCGCCGCCGGGTACGAGCTGACGCCGATCACGCGGACGTTCGTGGCGGGGCCGGCCGACGAGTACACCGTGAGGAGCCCGCTCGGCGAGCATCGCGGTTCGCTCGGCTTCATCACGCCCATATCCGACCGCTTCTGCGACACGTGCAACCGGATGCGGGTCACGCAGGACGGCTTCCTCAAGGGCTGTCTCTTCGGGCACCGCGACGTCGACCTCCTCTCTCCGATGCGCCAGGGCGCGACCGACGAGGAGCTCCTCTCGCTCGTGCGTCGCGCGGCGGAGGTGAAGGAGGAGCGGCATCCGATGTTCGTCGGGATGGAGAAGCGCCTGCTGCCGCTCCACGCCCGGAACATGAGCGAGATCGGCGGCTAGCTCGTTGCGCGTCGCCGTGGTCACCGTGTCGGACCGCTCGTCGCGCGGGGAACGCGAGGATCGGGGCGGGCCGGCGGTGAGGGAGGCCTGCCTCCGGCACTTCCCCGGCGCGACGGTGCACCCGCCACTCATCGTGCCCGACGACGCGGACGCCATCGCCGCCGCGATCACGGGCCTCGCGGAC
Organism: Acidobacteriota bacterium; assembly: GCA_016789625.1. Classification (GTDB taxonomy): domain Bacteria; phylum Acidobacteriota; class Thermoanaerobaculia; order UBA5066; family UBA5066; genus JAEUQS01. The sequence continues at coordinate 2,088 of JAEUQS010000582.1, forward strand.
GACGGCGCCTGCGATCTCGTGCTCACCACGGGCGGCACCGGCCTCGCCCCGCGGGACGTGACGCCGCAGGCGACGCGCGCAGTGCTCGACTACGAGGTCCCGGGCCTCGCCGAGGCGATGCGCATGGAGACGCGGGCGCGTGTGGCGATGGCGATCCTCTCGCGCCAGGTGGCGGGCGTGAGGAAGGCGACTCTGGTCGTGAATCTGCCCGGCTCGCCGAAGGGTGCGGTCGAATGCCTGGACGC
>JAEUQS010000589.1 GCA_016789625.1 Acidobacteriota bacterium
TGCCCATGGCACGCGCCTCCGGCTTCGTGGACTCCGACCTCTTCGTGGGCTACTTCTACTGCCCGAACGGCGGGCTCCGGCTGCGGCGGCAGAAGAAGTGCGAGATCCTGTGAAGGGAAGGGCTATTCCGCGGGGTCAGCGAGGCGGAGCAGCTACTCCTCTGGCTCCGCCCGTTCCGGGCTGCGCACCTTCTGCCGCAGCTCGCGGTTCTCCTTCGTGAGCCTCGAGAGCCGGAGCTGGGTCGCGACCCGGGCGACGATCTCCACCGGCTCGAACGGCTTGACGACGTAGTCGGCTCCGCCCGCTCGAAACGCCCGCACGCGCTCTTCCGGGGTGTCGTGCGCGCTGATGAAGATCACCGGCAGCTCGCGGGTCGCCGCGTCGGCCTTCAGGGCCGCGCAGAGCTCGAAGCCGTCCATCTCCGGCATCGTGACGTCCAGGAGGACCACCTCGGGGGGATGCGCCCGCAGGGTTTCGAGCGCTCGCGGCGCGGAAATGCTGGCCCGCACCTGGTGGCCCGCCTGCTTGAGCACCTCGGCCAGCAAGCGAACGTTCGCCGGGTTGTCGTCGACGAGGAAGACGTCCCCGGCCAGTCCCGTGGAGTGCACGCGGCGAGCTTAGCAGCGCGCCGTCCGCCTATGATTCGGCCGTGACCTCCAGATCGGCGTGGCTCTCCTGGGCGCTCGTTGCCCTGCTTCCGCTCTGCGCGCCCGCCGCACCCGTCGCGCCCGACCAGGTTCTGCGGTTCGAGCGCCTCGGGCAGGACGAGGGGCTCTCGCAGGGGTCCATCACCGCGATCGCCCAGGACTCCTTCGGCTTCGTGTGGATCGGCACGCAGGACGGCCTGAACCGCTACGACGGCAACGAGATCCGGATCTTCCGGCCCGACGGCAGCACGGGTGCCCTCGAGGACAGTCACGTGAGGTGCCTTCTCGCGGGACCCGAGGGCGCGCTGTGGGTCGGGACGCGGGAGGGCGGCCTCGCCCGCTGGGATCCGAAGAACGAGACGTTCCAGACGTTCCGGAGCGACCCGAACAGGCCCGACTCCCTCAGCTTCGACTACGTGAACTCGATTCTGGCCAACGACGACGGCACGCTCTGGGTGGGAACGCTCGAAGGCCTCAACCTCTTCGATCCGAAGACCGGGAAGGCGCGGCGGTTTCTGGCCGACAAGAAGGACCCGCGCACGCTCGCGTCGAACGAGATCTCGTTTCTCTTCCGCGACGAATCGGGGCTCGTCTGGGTCGTCTTCAAGAACGGAGCCATCGACACGCTCGACGCATCTCACGGCATCTGTCACCGCAAGCCCGAGCTCGCCGCGCTGGGCACGATCGGCAACGTCAACGCGGCGGTGAACGCCGGCGGCGGGCGCGTGCTCCTGGGCACGGCCTCGGGCCGGCTCCTCGAATGGACCGCGGCCGGAGGCTTCACCGACACGGCCGACCGCTTCGTCGCGGACCGGCCCATCACGTCTCTCAAGGTCGAGGGCCGCGCGCTCTGGATCGGGACGCGGGGCGGCCTCCTGCGGCGCGACGAGCTTCCGGCACGGCTCGTCACGGTGAAGCCCGACCCGGCGGATCCGCACAGCCTCCCCTCGGAGATGGTGCAGACCCTGTTCGAGGATCGCACGGGGGTCCTGTGGGTCGGCACGACGGTGGGGGTCGCGCGGCTCGACCCGGCGTCGACCGCGTTTCGCGTGTACCGCAGGAGCGCCGGCCACGACGGGCCCGCCGACGCGTACGTGTGGGCGGTCACCTCGGACGCCGCCGGGAACCTCTGGGTCGGCTCCGACGGCGGCCTCTCGAGGCTCGACCGCGAGACGGGCACCTGGCGGAGCTGGGCGGCGAACCCCTCGGACCCGGGCGCGCTCGCGAGCGACAGCGTCACCGCGCTGCTCGTGGACCGGGCGGGCACGCTCTGGGCGGGCGGCAACCGCGGCCTCAGCCGCTACGACGCCGAGGCAGACCGCTTCACGTCGTGGCTGAAGGGCGCGGGCGATCCGCCGCTTCGCAACGCCCGCGTGTTCGACCTTCTCGAGACGAAGGATGGCAGCCTCTATGTGGGAACGGGCTCGGCCGCCTATCACTTCGCCGCGGGAGGGGCCGCGTTCCCGCGTCTGGGTGGCGAGGATCTCGCGCCTTCGGTGTTCGCGATGGCCGAGGACACGGACGGCGCGATCTGGCTGGGCACGTTCCACAACGGGCTCTACCGCGTCGACCCGAAGACCCACGCGTCCTCGCGGCTGGTGGACGCGGGCGGCAGGGACCTCATCGAGCCGCAGCAGATCTCGGCGCTCCTCGTCGACGGCAAGGGCCGTCTCTGGATCGGCACGGCAAAGGGCGTGTTCCGGAGAGATCCGGGAGCGAAGGCCGTGAAGCAGTACCGCATGCGCGACGGCCTGCCCAACGACGTGATCCTGGGGCTCGTGGAGGACGACGAGGGCGCCATCTGGATGAGCACGAACGGCGGGATCGCGAAGCACGATCCCGTGGCCGGCACGTTCCGCGTGTACCAGGCCCGCGACGGACTGCCCTCGAACGAGTTCAACCAGATGGCGGCCGGGCGGACGCCACAAGGCGAGATCCTGTTCGGCACACCCTCGGGCATGGTGGCCTTCCACCCCGGCGCGCTCACGAAGGACCCGCGGCCGCCGCAGGTGGCGCTCACGGGCTTCGAGCTGTTCAACGCGGCCGTGCCGATTCGCCCGGCGGGGGCGAAGGGCGAAGGCTTCGCGCTGGCATCGTCGATCCTCACCACGAAGAGCCTCGTCCTCAGCCATCGGGAGGACGTCGTCACGCTCACGTTCGCCGGCCTCCACTTCGCCGCGCCCGAGGAGGTTCGCTACGCGTACCGACTCGAGGGCTGGGACAAGGACTGGAACACCGCGTCCGCGCGGCGCCGGTCGGCCACGTACACGAATCTCCCCGCGGGCCGGTACGTCTTCCGCGTGCGGGCGGCAAACAAGGACGGCGTGTGGAACGAGGAGGGCGTCTCGCTGGCCCTCCGGGTGCTGCCGCCGCCATGGAAAACCTGGTGGGCGTACACGGCGTACGCGCTGCTGCTCTTCGGGGGGATCGCGGGCTTCTTCACGTACCGGATGAACGCGCTGCGGAAGAGGCAGCGCGATCTCGAGGCGCTCGTCGACGTGCGCACGAAAGAGCTGGCGGAGTCCGAGCAGCGGGCCCTCTCGGCCAACCAGGCCAAGAGCGTGTTCCTCGCGAACATGAGCCACGAGCTGCGCACGCCGCTGAACGCCGTGCTGGGGTTCGCGCAGCTCCTCGACCGGAGCCCCGCGCTGCGCGGTGACGACCGCTCGGGCCTCGAGATCATCCGGCGGAGCGGCGAGCACCTTCTCGGCCTCATCAACGACGTGCTCTCGCTCTCGAAGATCGAGGCCGGCAAGCTGAGCCTCGAGAAGAAGCCGTTCTCCCTGCGCCAGATGGTGCGCGGCGTGGACGCGATGCTGCGCTCGCGGGCCGACGAGGCCGGCCTGCGGTTCGTCGTGGACGCCAGCGACCTTCCGGAGGCCGTGAACGGCGACGAGGGCAAGCTCCGGCAGGTGCTCGTGAACCTGCTGGGGAATGCGGTGAAGTTCACGCGCGGCGTCCCGAACGGGAGCGTGACGCTGCGAGCCTCCTGGAGCGAGGGCCGCGCGCGCTTCGAGGTGGCCGACACGGGACACGGCATCGCCGCCGCGGAGCTCGCGACGCTGTTCTCGCCGTTCGTGCAGACGGAGAGCGGCCGCAAGTCCAAGGAGGGCACGGGGCTCGGCCTCGTGATCACGCGCGAGATCGTGCGGCTCATGGACGGCGATCTCACCGTGACGAGTGAGCCGGGCAGGGGCTCGACGTTCGCGTTCGAGGTCGCGCTGCCGGCCGGCGAGGCCGCGCCCGCCAAGGCCGTTGAGGGCCGCGTCGTGGGCCTCGCCGAAGGCGAAAGGGCGCGCCGCGTTCTCGTGGCCGACGACACGCCGGAGAACCGGCTCCTCATCGTGCGGCTCCTGACCTCCGTGGGCCTCGAGGTGATCGAGGCCGTCAACGGGGAGGAGGCCGTGCGTCTCTGGGAGAAGGAACGGCCCGACGTCGTGCTCATGGACATGCGCATGCCGGTGCTCGACGGCCGCGAGGCGACCCGGGCGATTCGAGAAAAGGAGTCCCGTGAGACGCGGGTTTCGCGCACTCCGATCGTGGCGCTCACGGCGAGCGTGTTCGAGCACGAGCGGGACGAGATCCTGGCGTCGGGCGCCGACGACTTCCTCATGAAGCCGTTCCGCGAGCCGCAGCTCTTCCGCATCCTGGAAGAGCGGACGGGCGTGCGCTTCCGCATGGCCGGGGACGGCGGGGCTGAGTCCGTTCCGACGCAGGCGCGGAGCCCCCGGGAGCTCGTCGCCGGGCTCGAGGCCGGCGAGGCTGCGCGCATCCGCCGTTCGCTCGAGGACGGGGACCTCGAAGCGGCCGCGCGGGCCGCCGAGGAGGTCGGACGGCGGAACGCGGCGCTCGGCGAGAGCCTCCTCGCCGAGATCCGGGCCTTCCGCGTGGACGATCTGCTTTCGGCGCTGGAAGCGGGAGACGCGTGAGCGGGGCGACGCTCCTCGCGGTGGACGACAACCCCGACAACCTGCGGGTGCTGAGCGGCATGCTCCAGGGCGCGGGCTACACCGTGAGGGTGGCGTCTGGCGGGGCGCGGGCCCTGAAGATGATCGAGCGGCAGCCGCCGGACCTCGTGCTCCTCGACGTCCACATGCCGGAGATGGACGGCTACGAGGTCTGCCGCACGCTCCAGGCGAGCCCCGGCCTCGCCGGCATTCCCGTGATCTTCCTCTCGGCCCTCGACGACGTGGCCGACAAGGTGCGCGGCTTCGCGGCGGGCGCCGTGGACTACGTGACCAAGCCGTTCCAGGAGGCGGAGGTCCTCGCCCGCGTGGCGACGCAGCTCCGCATCCACGGCCTCCGGAAAGAGCTCGAGGAGGCCAATCGCGCCAAGGACGTCTTCCTCGCGAGCATGAGCCACGAGCTGCGGACGCCGCTGAACGCGATATTGGGTTTCGCCCGGCTCATGGAGCGGCGGAAGGGCCGCGACGCGGAGGACCTCGAGAGCCTCGCGATCATCGCGCGGAGCGGCGAGCACCTCCTCGGCCTCATCAACGACGTCCTCTCGCTCGCGAAGATCGAGGCCGGGAAAACGGCGCTCCGAATCGAGCCGTTCGATCCCAACGCGCTGCTCCGCGGGCTCGTCGAGATGTTGCGCGCGCGGGCGGAGGAGAAGGGGCTCACGCTCGCGTACGAGCCCCTCGCGCACGAGCCGCTCGCGCTGCCCCGCGTGGTGACGGGCGACGAGGGCCGGCTGGGGCAGATCGTCCTCAACCTCCTCGGCAACGGCGTGAAGTTCACGGAGCGGGGGAGCGTCACGCTGCGCGCGCGCTGGGCGGAGGGCCGGGCGGTGCTCGAGGTCGAGGACACGGGCGCCGGCATCGCGCCGGGTGAGCTCGCGAAGCTCTTTCAGCCCTTCGTCCAGGCGGACGCGGGCAGGAAGTCCGGCGAGGGCACCGGCTTGGGCCTCGCCCTTTCGCGAGAGCTCGCGCGCCTCATGGGCGGCGACATCACCGTGGAGAGCACGGAGGGAAAGGGGACCCGTTTCCGCGTGGAGGTGGCGCTGCCGCTCGCCGAGGAGCCGCTGGATCGCCGTGCTGCCGACCGGCCGCGCATCCGGCGGCTGGCCGCGGGCTCCGCCTCGCCGCGGATCCTCGTGGTCGACGACCTGGCCGAGAACCGCCTCCTCCTCGAGCGTCTGCTCGGCCCCGTGGGCTTCACGGTGCGCGCCGCCTCGAGCGGCGAGGAGGCCGTGGCTCTGTGGCGTACGTACGAGCCGCACGTCGTGTTCATGGATCGCCGGCTGCCGGGCGTCGACGGGCTCGAGGCGACGCGGCGGATCCGCGCGGAGGAGGCGGCGTCGGGGAGAGCGCGCACGGCCATCGTGGCGCTCTCGGCGAGCGCGCTCGAGCACGAGAAGCAGGAGCTCCTCGATGCGGGCTGCGACGCCTTCATCTCGAAGCCGTTTCGCGAGGAGGCCATCTTCGCCGTCCTCGCCGAAGAGCTGGACGTCGTCTACGAGATCGAGGGGAGCGAGGAGGCGCCGTCCACGGCGCGGACCGTTCTCGAGAGACAGCGGATCGCGAGGCTCCCTCTCGAGGTGCGCCAGGCCCTGACGACGGCTTTCGAGCGGGGCGACCTGGACGGCGCAGAGGCGGCTGCCGAAGCCGTGAGGCCGTTCGACGCGGAGCTCGGGGAGGCGCTTCGCGCGGCGGCTCAGGACTTCCGCTTCGACGACGTCCTCGCGGTCATCGCGCCCGCGCCGTAGGCGCGAAGGACGGCCTCGGCCATCGCCACCAAACGCGCGCGGAGCGCGACGGGCTCGAGGACCTCGACCTCGGCGCCGAGCGGCAGCAGCGTTGCGGCGGCGTGCTCGACCGACTCGATCGGGATCGCGACGCGGAAGCGTCCCTCTCGGTCTTTCGCGAGGTGCGCCGCGTCGATGGCGGCACCCACCGCAAAGCCCGTCCCGCGGAGCTGCTTCAGACCGCGGGAGGTGGCTCTCACGACGGCCGTGCCGCGCTGGATCTCCCGCTCGAAGCGCGCCGTC
>JAEUQS010000605.1 GCA_016789625.1 Acidobacteriota bacterium
TGCCCCAGCTGGACGCGCTGCTCCTCGACGTGTGGCTGCCCGGCATCGACGGCCTGGCCGTCCTCGACAGGATCCGGGAGCGGAACCGCGAGCTCCCCATCGTGATGATCTCGGGGCACGGCACCGTGGAGACGGCCGTCACCGCGACGAAGCGCGGCGCCGACGACTTCCTCGAGAAGCCTCTCTCCCTCGACCGGGTGCTCCTGACGCTCGAGCGGGTGCTCGAGCGCAGCCAGCTCGCCCGGGAGAGAGACGCTCTCGCCCGCGAGCTGCGGGCCCGCCGGGAGCGCGACGAGGAGGACTTCGTCCTCGTGGGCGACGGTCCCGTGATGTCCCGCCTCCGCGAGGAGATCCGGCGCATCGGCGCTTCGGATGCCCGCGTCCTCATCACAGGCGAGAGCGGCGTCGGCAAGGAGCTCGTGGCACGCGCCCTTCATCTCTCGTCCCCGCGGGCGAAGGGCCCGTTCGTCGAGGTGAACGGCGCGGCGATCCCCGAGGAGCTCATCGAGAGCGAGCTCTTCGGGCACATGAAGGGCTCCTTCACGGGCGCCCTCGAGGATCGCAAGGGCAAATGGGAGCAGGCCGACGGCGGAACGCTCTTTCTGGACGAGATCGGCGACATGTCGGCGAGGACGCAGGCGAAGATCCTCCGCGCGATCCAGGACGGACGCATCACCCGCGTCGGCGGGGCCCGGCCGATCGCGACCGACGTCCGCATCCTGGCGGCGACCAACCGGGACCTTTCGGAACGCATCCGAACCGGCGCGTTCCGCGAGGACCTCTACTTCAGGCTCGCCGTCGTGCCGCTGCGCGTCCCCACGCTCGAGGAGCGCCCCGAGGACGTGCCCGCTCTCGTGCGCCATTTCGCACGCCTCGTGGCGCGGCGCGGCGGGCGGCGGCCGAAGGAGTTCTCCGGGGAAGCTCTCGCGTCCCTCGCGGGGAGGGCCTGGCCCGGAAACGTGAGGGAGCTCGCGAACCTCGTGGAGCGCATCGTGCTCCTCTCGCCGGGCGAGACCGTGACGCAGGCCGACGTGCCCGACGCCGCCTCTTTCGGCGCCGCGCCCACGGGGCCCGCGGTTCCCTCCGGGGAGATCGCACCGGGCCAGACGCTCGCGGAGGCCCGCGAGGCCTTCGAACGGCGCGTCATCGCCGCGGCGCTGGCCGAGGCGCGGGGCAACGTGTCGCGCGCGGCCGAGCGCCTCGGTCTCGACCGCACGACGCTCCACCGGAAGCTCCGCTCGCTGGACCTCGAGCCGCGCGAGTAGGAAGGATCCGGCCCTAACCCGCTATCGCTTTCTCGCCTTTTCCTCGCGCTCCTCCTCGGGAATCCGGGCGAGAGGCTCGGCGGCGTCGGCGAGCGCCCAGGCCAGCGCGGCCGTGGCGGCAACCCCCGTGCGGAGCTCCGGGTCCTTCACCTCCTCGAGGACGTCCCCCGCGGTGTGGTGGACGTCGAAGTAGCGCGACGCGTCGCAGCGGAGGCCGATGAGGGGAATCCCCGAGGCCTTGAGCGTCGAGATGTCCGCGCCGCCGTCTCCACCCTTCTTCTCCTCGAGAGGGGTTACGGCGAGGCTGGCGACGAGGCCCCGGAAAAGCCTCTCGGCGCCGGGCCCCGCGTTCCATTGAAGTCCCCACACCCGGCCCGAGCCGCTGTCGGACTCGAACGCGGCGACGTGCTTCTGAAGCTCGTTCGCGTGCTCGATCACGTACTGGCGCCCGCCCCGGAGGCCGAACTCCTCGTTGGCGTAGAGCACGACGCGCAGCGTGCGCCGCGGCTTCGTGGGCCGTGCCCCGATGAGCCGGGCGGCCTCGATCACGTGCGCGCAGCCGGCGGCGTCGTCGACCGCGCCCGTGCCGAGATCCCAGGAATCCAGGTGCGCTCCGAGGAGCACGATCTCGTCCGGCTTCTCGCGTCCGGGGATCTCGCCCACGACGTTGGCCGACTCCGCGTCCGGAAGGCTCTTGCACGAGAGGTTCATCCGCACGCGAACGGTCTCGCCCTTTCCGAGCTTCCTGTGGAGGAGGTCCGCGTCGACGGTCGAGAGCGCCACCGCGGGAATGCGGGGAACGCCTTCCTGGTACCTCATGGCTCCGGTGTGCGGGAGCCGGGACGCGTCCGTCCCGACGCTCCGCAGGAGGAGTCCGATCGCCCCGGCCTTCGCCGCGCGCGACGCGCCGTTGACGCGGAGGGCCGCCGTCTTTCCGTAGCCCGCGCCGTAGCGCGCGCGCGCGGTGGGCGCCCAGAGACGGACGCTCCTGCCGTTCGACATCTCTCAGAGTGCGTACACGGCTTCGAGGGTCGTCGC
>JAEUQS010000649.1 GCA_016789625.1 Acidobacteriota bacterium
GCTGCCGTCGGTCGCGGAGATGGCCTCGGCGATCGTGGAGAGCCCGTCGGCCCGCCAGATCTCGACCTTCGCGCCCGCGCGCCGTGCTCCCGTCTGGTCTGTCACGACGCCGGCGATGGTGCCGAGCGTGAAGTCGGGGAACAGGAGGAGCACGTTCGCCGGCTGGTTCTCGAGGATACCCACCGACACCGAGGTCGTGCGGCCCGAAGCCGGCACGAGCGCCGTGATCTGCCGTGTGCCGACCTCGAGGCCATCGAGGAGGAACGAGCCATCGGCCGCCGTCGTCGTACGGATGCCCGAGTCCCGCTCGTACACCACGACACCGGCCGCCGGCTGCTGCGCGCCGTTGACGACCTTCCTCACGAAGCCCGCGGCAGAGCCGAAGTGCCGAACGGTTTCGGGAACGGTGACGGTCACCTCGGCCGGCTGGTCGGCGACGAGCGTGAGGGGCTGGACGAGCACGGCGCCGGCGGAGACGGCGAGGTCGAAGAGCTCGAGGCGCACGTTCCCCACCGGAACGGTCGAGAACGCGAACGCGCCGTCCGCGCCCGTGAGGCGGACGCCGAAGTACTCGCCGGAGGCGCCATAGCCCGCGACGTAGACGTTCGCGTAGGGCTGTCCATTGCCGCCGTGGAGCACCGTGCCCCTGAGCGAGGTGCGCGGGAGCTGCGTGAGGAGGAGGTCGGAGCTGACGACGTGTCCCGGCGCCGTGAGCGAGACCGTCGCGTAGGACGTGCGGTTCGTGAGCGGGTCCTCGGCCTGGAGCTGGACGGTGCCGACGGGCACGGAATCGAACCCGAACGTGCCGTCGGCGCGGGAGATCAACGCGAGCCGGAAGTTCGGGTCGTTGACGCTGGAGCAGCGCACGATGACGCCCGCGAGCGGCTGCTCGGGCCCGGCGAGAACCCGGCCCTGGACCCGCCCGCGGCCCTGGAGCACGATGTCGACCTGGACCGTGGAACGGTCCGTGCGGATCTGCCCCACCGCATAGCCCTTGGAGCCCGTGGAGCCGTCGAAGGAGTCCACGCGGAACGGCTTGCCGTCCTGCTTGCGCACGAAGTCGAAGAAGTAGTTGCCCGTGCCGTCGGTGCGCGTCACCGAGGTCGCGGCCTGGAATACGGTGCCCGTCAGGTCGTCCGTCGCAGACTCGGTGAGCTGCACCGGCGCGTTCGGGAGCGGCGTGCCCTCGGGTCCGATGACGCGGCCCTCGACGGTGCCGCCCTCGGCCTGCAGCCGGGCCACGATCGGCAGGCTGCCCGTCCACGTGGCGGAAAGCTCGGCGGGAATGGACGAGCCTTCGAGGAACCCGGGCCGCACCGGGCTGATGGTGGCCTCGGCGACGACGACGACGCGGCGCGTGTCGGTCTGCCGGAACGCCCCGAGCACGTTGCGATCGTAGGCCGTGCCGTTGGGCTTCTGGCCCGGCAGGCGATAGCGCGTGAGGTCCTGTGACGCGAGCGCCGTCCGGCGATTGAAGATCACGGAAACAGCCCGACCGAGCGGGCTGGCTTCGAGGTCCTGCACCGCGGCGATGCCGGCGAAGGGCGACGGGATCGCGGCGACGGCCGTGACCGTGCGGGCGGCCTCGACGCTCGACGTGAGGAGAGCGGAGGTCGCGCCCGGCACGACCTGCACGGTCGCCATGGAACCCGGTTGGATCGCGACGTTCCCGAGGTCCAGCTTGCGGAATCCGCCCTGGCCGTCGGGGAAGAACGCGGTCGCGCGCACGGTGCCCGCGGCGCGCCCCTGGATGTGAACGAGGTATCCGCCCGTGGGAGTGCGTCCGAGGAGACCCACCTCCACCCCACCGGCGCCCGCCAGCGGATAGACGGAGCTGTACGGCAGGTCATGGCGGGCCGCGTTCTCCGAGACGACGAAGCCCGTGGCCAGCGTCGTAGCGGGATCGGCGAGCACCAGCCGTGCGGCGGGATTCGACGGGCTGCCGCCTTCGAGGACGACGAATGCCGGCCCGGCCAGCGGGCTCGCGGCATCGCGGACCGGCGCGTTGGCCACCGCGGCATCGAGGAGAAGGGTTGTGAGACCGTTCACGCCCTGCTGCGCCGCATGCTCGGACAGCGAGGCGGCGATGCCGGCATCCAGGCTGGCGCCGTGGTTGTTGCGGCGGCGCACCTTGTCGAAGCCCGGGGAAGCCAGCTCGGAGCCCAGCCACGCGAACGCGACGTCGGCCACTGCCGAGGGAACCGGCTGGTTCAGCGACGCGCGACGCGCGGCCTCGACGAGATCGACCACGCGCTCCTGCACGATGCCGTCGGCGAACGGCGCGAGGCAGTCGATGGCGAGGCCGCCGCTATCGACGTTGCAGCCGTTCTGTCCGGGCGCCGTGGGGTCCATCGTGGCGAGGCCGTGCGCGATGCCGATGAGCGCCGTCGCCGGATCCACCACCGCGGGGGGCAGGCTCGACAGGAAGCGCGGGAACACGAAGCTGTCGGGAGACAGAGGCGTGCCGTCGTTCGTGACGGCCGTGCGCAGCACGACGGAACCCGTGACGGCGCCGTCGGACGTGAACGCCGAGGCCACCACGCGGCCCGTGCGCCGGGCGCGCATGCGGAACTTCACCAGGGCCGAGCTGCCCGCCGGCAGGTCTCCGAGAGCGGCGTTGGGGTTCACGCCCGGGAGGAAGTCCAGGGCCTCGACGCCCGAGAGCGAGGCCGCGTCGATCGCGACCGTGACCTGGTTCGCCTGCACCGTGGACGTGTTCGCCACCGTGACCCGCAGCTCGTACTCCTCGCCGTCGCGCACCACGTCGGGGTGGTTGAACGACATGGAGAACGAGGGGTCGCGCACCACGACGCTGCCGCGCGCGCGCCCGCTCAGCTGGCGGGCGGGCTGGTTCGCGAGACCGCTCAGCGTGGCCTCGATGAGGCACTCGACCTCGTGCGTGCCCACGCGAAGGCCCTCGGTGACGAACTCCGCCGAGCCCGTGGCCTGGGCCACGAGCACCGTAACGTCGTCGGCCGTGCCGAGAACCTCGTCGGGCCCGGCGTTGCGCACCGGGACGGGCGCGCCATCGGGCACGGAGGGGATGGTCTTGCTGAGGCGCAGCGAGGTCGTGGGCAGAGACACGGTCGTGGTGAGGTTCGAGAGCGCGAGCGTCGAGCCCTGGGGCGCGCCGTTCTGCACCATGAGGACGACGGAGAAGAACTGATTGAGGAAGCGGATGTTCCCGGGGAACACGAGGAACCCGAAAACCGGCGTCGGCGCGGCCGATTCCTCCACGAACTCCTCGCGGTCGGCGGGCAGGCCCGCACCGGGAATCGGCTCGAGCGGAATCGCCACGATGCGGGGCGGGGTGAAGCCTTCCGCGGCGTTGCCGATGTCGACGCGCGGCGAGCCCATCGGCATGTAGCCGTTCCGCGTCTCCACCATCGTGGGGAGCTCGATCGTGATGGTGCGGCCCTGGATCGCGAGGCCCACGGCGAACGAGAACGCCTTGTAGTTCGCGTCGGTCAGGATGACCCCGCGAGCCAGCAGCTCCTCGGTGGTGAGGGCGCGCGAAGAGACCTGCGTGATGAGGACGTCGCTCACCACGATGTGAACGGTGGGCGTCGCGGCGGGCGCGAGCGTGCGCGCGCCGTCCGTCAGGCGGATGTTGTCGAGCCGGTAGTCGCCCTTCACGGAGAGGGCCGGCACGAGGAGATCGCCGCCGGGCACGGTCGAGAGCGTGACGGGTGAGGGAACTCCGGGGCCCGACAGCTCCGCGGCGACGCGGAGGCCGTTCTCGGAGAGGCCGGCGATCTGTCCCGAGAACACGGTGCGAACGGTGGCGGGGATGCCGACGGGGACCGTCTGGGTCGCGGGGGTCACGTCGAAGCTCGCGCCCACGAGGCGGTACTGACCGGCGCCGAGCGTGGTATCCGCGTGAACCGGGGATGCGGCGAGGAAACCCGCCGTCAGAGCAACCGCGAGCCGGGAGAAGGAGCTGCGGATCACGGGCACACCGCCTGTCCGGCCGGGGTCAACAGCGCTTCGGAGACGGCCTTCTTGCCTCCGGTTCCGTTGACGGTGAGCCTGAGCGTGTAGAGAGGCTTGTCGAGAAGGGCGCTCCACTGTCCGAGCGTGCCGGCCGTGGTCGCGACGGAGCGGCGGTCGACGGTCGTGACCGTGGGCGGAAACTCACCGTCGCCGGCCTCGAGCACGTAGTTG
>JAEUQS010000654.1 GCA_016789625.1 Acidobacteriota bacterium
TGCCCCAGACGACGGCCGAGATTCTCCGGCCCGGCGAGCGTCTCGGCCCGCGCAAACGGCTCTCCCCCCGCCCCACGGCCGCGGACCTTCCAAAGCCCGTCACGTTCCTCTTCGCCGACACGCTCGGCGAGTGGGTGCTGCGCTTCCTCCTCGAGAAAGGAAAGCACGAGAGCCCCGAGACGCTCGGCGGCGAATGGCAGGACGACCGCATCCTGTTCTTCCGGAGGAGCGGGACCGAGCAACGGGGCGTCGGCTTCCTCTGGCGCATCCAGACGCGCTCCGAGGCCGGTGCCACGCGCCTCGCCAAGGCGCTCGAGCCCGTCTGGGCTTCCCGCGCGCCCGGCCTCCGGCCCGCGATCGGCACGCTCGGCAGCCTGGTGGAGATCTCCCTTGGTGCTCTCCCGCTGCCTGCTCCCAAGCCCGCCGCGGCAACCGTGAGCGCGGCGTCCTTCGGCGCCGCGGCAACCGCGCGCTAAGCGGGAATTCGCGTGGCCAACGGGAGCACCACGAAGAGCTGGATCGCGTCGAAGACGCCGTGCGCCACCATGGGGGCGAGCGTGCCCTGGGTCTCCTCGTACAGCGACGCCAGCACGATCGAGATGGGCAGGAGCCCCACCAGGTAGAGCGGATCCCCGTAGCCCGAGTGCACGAGCAGGAAGAGGATCGTCGCGCTCGCCGCCCCCACGCGCGGCTGCAGGAACCCGCGGAACAGGACCTCCTCCACCGTCATCGCCGAGAGCACCACGAGCACCTTCTGCCAGGGCGCGAGGGCGGCGATCCAGCCCACGAGCGGCGGCGTCGACGCGTCCTCGTCGTTGCCCAGGAGACGCACCAGGAGCTGCGAGGCGACGCCCGTGACGAGCGTGAGCCCCCAGCCGAGGAGGCCCGCCCGCACGCCGAGCTTCAGCGCGCGGAGCCGCCCGCCACCCGCGAGCCCCAGGAACACGCGAGGATCCGGTGCCCCGGCCAGAGCCCACCAGCACGCCAGGAAGAGCACCATCAGGAAATGCAAATTGAACACCTGCCAGAAAGAAATCTGGGAGACGTCGACGGGGCCGCTCACCGCCCCGGCGGCCGGCAGGATCACGAGCACGACGAGCAGCGTGTAAAGCAGACCCAGGGCCAGGGCCTTGCGCAGCGGGTCGGCCAGGGCGTCCCGCCGGAACGCTCCGCGCACCTCGGCCACGAGCACGATGGCGAGGATCAGCAGGGGAGCGATTCCCAGAAGGAGCAGAGTCTCGAGGACCGTCACGGAAGCGCGGATTGTAGAAGGCCCCCGAGTGGTGCACTCTTGGGCATGCGAGTCATCCGAGAAAACCGCCTCCTCGCCACCGTGCTTGTAGTCGTTTCGACCGTTGCCGGGGCCGCAGGCGCCCAGACGATCACCGAGTTCCCCGTGTCTGCCGGTCCGTACGGCATCACCCGCGCGCAGGACGGCTCCCTCTTCTTCACGGAGTTCGGGGGCGAGAAGGTCAGCCGGATGACGACCGCCGGGGTCGTCACCAACCGCTTCCCGATCCCCCTGACCAATCCTCTGCCCTTCGACATCACCACGGACTCCGCCGGCAACATCTGGTTCACCGACGCCCTGAAGGAAGTGATCCTGAAGATGACGCCCACGGGAACGTTCACGTTTCCGTCTCCCTACAGCGTCTCCGGCGGGGGCTACGGCATCGTGGCGGGGCCCGACGGCAAGATGTGGTTCACGCAGTTCACGGGGAACCGCATCGGACGGCTCGACACGGTGAGCGGAAACGCGACGTTCATCGATCTCCCGACCCCGGGCTCCACCCCGACGGGGATCGTCGTGGGACCCGACGGCAACATCTGGATCACCGAGAAGGGCTCGAACAAGATCGGCCGCATCACGATGGCGGGCGTCCTCACGGAGTTCACCGTGCCCACCGCGGGCTCGGG
>JAEUQS010000329.1 GCA_016789625.1 Acidobacteriota bacterium
GGGCGCGGGCGAACGCGGGCTCGCCGGCCTTCGCGAGGGCCTTCACGGCACCTTCTCTCACAGACTCGGCCTTGTGGCCGAGGAGCTCGAACAGGCGCTCCTCGATGCGCGGCTCGGGCAGCGCGCGCCCCGCGATGGGCAACAGACGGGTGAGCCCCTTGGCATCGGTCGACGAGAGCGCACCGAGCACCTCGGTTGCGAGGCGCCCGGGCGCGAGCGCCGCGCCGAAGCTCACGAGGTGCTCCAGCGCATCGGCTTTCGACTCGGCGTCCCCGCCGGCGAGAAGCGCTTCCACGACCGGGAGCGCGTCCGCGCGCTGCTCGGTCACGTAGCCCGCGGCCAGGTAGCGGCGGCAGCCCTGACAGTCGCGATGCGCCATGAAGTGGAGCGCCTCGGGCAACAGCTCCTTTCCGAAGACGCGCGCGATGACGGGCGCGTCCGCCGGGAGCACGTCTTCCTGGGCACGCTTCAGGAACTGCCTCACGAACTCGCGCACCTCGTCTCTCGACGCGGAATGGGTTTCGGCCAGGCGGAGCCCGACGGCGAGCTTTCCGCCCGCGCCGCTCGGTGCGTTTCGCCACCCTTCGGCGACGACGGGGGCCCAGAGCGGACCGGCGTCGAGAAGGCGAGACGCCTCCTGCTGGAACCCCCAGCCGAGGTTCGGCAACCTCAATGCGATGAGCTTGTCGAGCGGGGCGCGGGGCTCCGCCGGGATCTTCGCGCACAGGAGGTCCACGGCCCTCTGGACGACCGCGGGCTCGCCCGACGTGGCGGCGGCGTCCACGAGCGCGGAGCCGGCTTCGGGCCCGAGCGCGCCCAGACCAGCCGCCAGGAGGTGGGCCTTGTCGGAGGCGCGGCCACCCTTGCGGGCGACGTAGGCGACGGCTTCCGGAAGAACCTCCGTGCCGAGCTCCTCGAACATGAAGCGCACGCCCTCGAGATCGAACGTCGCGCCGTTCTGCAGCATCGTTCTCGAGAACGAAAGGAGACGCTCTCTGTCGGCGGGCCGCTCCCTGGGCTTCAAGACGGAACGCGCGACGAGGAGCGCTCCGCGTACGTCGTCCGTGGGCGTGTCGAGCGCGCTCGCGAGATAGGGCGCGAGCTCCGGACCCCGTTCGGCCAGAACGGATGCGGCCACGGACGAGAGGAACGTCGGGAGCCTCAGGAGAACCGACGCGGCGAGCTGCCGTTGCGCTTCGTTTCCGCGGCGCGCCAGGAGCGCCAGCGAACGCACGACGCCCTCGTGGTAGACCGTTTCGCGCAATGCCTGAGCGAGCGGGGCGGGCTCCATCGCGAGCAGCCAGCGTCCGGCCGAGGAGGGTCCGGCCTCGGTGTCGAGGGGGGTGACGAACTCCGCCGTGAGGCGGGCCACCAGCTCGAAGAGCGCCCCGGCATCGCGAATCGCCTGCGCGAGCGGCGTGAAGCGGTCCTCCCCGGGGGCCTCACGGGTCAATGCCGAGGAGAGCCATTCGCCGAGCCCGCGCCGCGAGCCGCCCGCCACGAGCACGCGGAGAACCCTGCGGGAGGTCTCATCCGAAGGCAGCTCGGGCGGAAGCGCCGCGACCAACGGATCGCTCCAGGTCGTGTCTTCGAAGGGTGCGTGGATCGCGGAGAGGCGCTCGCCGCCGCCTTCACGCAGGTACCGTTCCACGGCTGTGACGAACTTCGGGTCATGCCCGTGGCGGAGCCGGCTGAGAGCTTCCTCGATCGAGATCATCGGAGCCTCCGTTCCGGGATCATGCACAGACGGGGGCCTTCAGGCGACCCGGTTCCGGCCGGCGTTCTTGGCTCGATAGAGCGCGGCGTCGGCCTCCGCCACGAGCGCCTCCGGCAGCATTCCCTCGGAAGGGCGCAGCGCCGCGACGCCGAGGCTGATCGTGACGAACGGCGCGGCCGGCGAGGCCGGATGCGGCCTCCCCAGAGCCTCCACGTCGCGCCGGAACCTCTCGGCCAGCGCGAGCGCGGCATCCCGATCGGTACCGGGCAGGAGCACGACGAACTCCTCGCCTCCGTAGCGCGCCGCGAGGTCGCCCGCGCGGCGCGCCGAGCCCAGGAAGACTCCGGCGATCGCCGCGAGACAGCGGTCGCCTTCGGGGTGCCCGAGCGCGTCGTTGAAGCTCTTGAAGTGATCCACGTCGGCCATCACGAGCGCGATCGACGTGTCGAACCGGAACGCGCGCCGCCACTCGTCCTCGAGCGCCTCGTCGAACCGCCGGCGGTTGGCGAGTCCGGTGAGGGCGTCCAGGAACGAGAGCCTCGAGAGCCGCTCGTTGGCGTGGCGGAGCTCCTCGGTCTTCTCGGCGACGAGGCGTTCCATCTCCGCGTGGCGGCGGCGCAGTTGCACGGTGCGGAGGAGAATGGTCGCCCCACCGAGCGCCATCGCCCCGGCGATCGCGAGGACCAGGAACCAGCGCGTCTGATAGAAGAACGGGCGCACGGTTATGGGCAGCGCGCCCGCCGCCTCGCGCCAGCTCTTCCCGTCGATCGACGCCGCCACCCGGAACAGGAACTTCCCGTGGGGCAGGCTGGGGTAGAAGGCCTCGCGCCGGACGCCCGCGTCGACCCAGTCGCCCGGCAGTCCGTCCATGCGAAACCGGAACCGCACGCGATCGGCGTCCACGAGCGTCACCGTGGTGTAGCGGATCGACAGGGCTCCCGAGCCCGCGGGCAGCACCACCTCGGAGCCTTGCGGAAACGTCACGCCGTTCGCCGTGACCTCCTCCAGGCGCACGGCGGGTGGACCGTGCGCGGCGGGCACGTTCTTCGGGTCCACGATGACGAGGCCCTTGTAGCTCGGCAGCCAGATGTTCCCCGCGGAATCGAGGGTGCCCGACGGGATCTGTCCGCCCGCGAACGTCGTGCTCCGGAGGGCGTCCGTGGCGCCGTAGCCTACGGTCGTCACCTTCGCGACGCGCCCGTCGGCAAAGGCGTCCAGCTCCGCGCGGGCGGCGCGAAAGAAGCCCCGGTTGCAGGTCATCCAGAACGTGCCGGTGCCGTCCTCGAGCACCGTCTGCACGTTCGCGTCCCACAGTCCGTCGGCCACGCGGATCGTCTTGATCCTCCCGTCCCGAATGCGGCTGAGGCCACCGCCCCCCGTGCCGACCCAGAGGCTGCCGCGGGCGTCCTCGTGGAGCGCCAGGATCTTGTTGACGCCCAGCCCGTCCGCCTTGGTGAAGCGCTGGAACGTGCCGCCGGAGAGCTTCACGAGCCCTTCGCCGGCCAGTCCGAACCACAGCGCGCTGGACCGGTCCTCGAGCATCGCGACGACGCCTTCGAGCGAAAACCCTTCGGCCTTCACCACGATGAATCTGCGCCCGTCGAAGCGCGCGAGACCCGCCATCGTCGCGGCCCAGAGCGTTCCCTCGCGATCCTGGTACAGACCCCGCACGTCCATTCCGGGCAGACCCTCTTTCATCCCGAAGCTCGTCAGCTTCCCGCCTTTCATCCGCGCGACTCCCGAGGTGTACGTCCCGATCCACAGTGAGCCGTCGCGATCCTCGCAGAGCGTCGAGACCTCGTCGCTCGGAAGGCCGTCGGCCTTCCGGATCGCCGTGACCGTCGTTCCCGCGATGCGGTTCAGGCCGCCGCCCGCCGTCGCCACCCACATCGCGCCGTCCTTCGTCTGCAGCACGGAGCGGGTGTTGTCGTTCGACAGTCCCTCCGGGACGCCGAACGCGCCGAAGCGTCTGTCGCGGAGGCGGTTCAGCCCGCCGACCCACGTGCCCACCCAGAGGCTGCTCTCCCGATCGACGTAGAGCGACCAGACCTGATCGGCCGAGAGCCCTCCGGCCGTGGACAGCGTGGAGAAGCGCCCTTCGCTCATGCGGCAGACGCCGGAGCCCCACGTGCCGATCCAGAGCGTTCCCTGCGCGTCCCTCGCCAGGGCCGAGAGCTGGTTCGTGGGCAGGCCGTCGGCCACCGTGTACGTCTTCGTGCCCTGCCCGTCGCGCGAGGTCACCCGGGCGAGCCCGCCCCCGGCCGTCGCGGCCCAGACGCCGCCGGAAGGATCCGGGAGCACCGCGCGCACGTGCTCGTTGGGAAGGCCCTCGGCCTTCACGAAGAGGCCCTCCGAAAAGGAGTAGAGACCGCCGCCCGTCGTCCCGATCCAGAGCAGGCCGTCGCGGTCGATGGCCACGGACCGCAGCTTGTCCGTGGGCAGGCCGTCCTCCTTCCGGTAGACGCGGGTCGTTCCGTTCTTCCACGCCACGAGGCCGTTGTTCGTGGCCGCCCACACGGTGCCGTCCTGCGCCTGGCAGAACCCCCAGACGGCCACGCCCGCGGTCACCTCGTCTGCGAACACCACGTGAAAGCGGCCGCCGGAATAGAGCACGGCCGCTCCCGACCGGGCGATCCAGAGGTTGCCGTCCGCGTCCTCCATGAGACCCAGGATCGAGCCCGAGCCCAGCTCGGGATGCGCGCGCGGATCGAACACGGTGAACCGGATGCCGTCGAACCGGGCGAGCCCGTCCATCGTGCCCAGCCACAGGTACCCGTTGCGCGCCTGGACGAGGGACTGCACGGTGTTCTGCGGCAGACCCTGCTCCGTCTGCCAGCGGTCGTTCTGGTACTGGGTGAGAGCGCGCGAGGGGTCGAGGGCCAGTGCCGGGCCGGCGCTCACCGCGGAGAGCGCCAGGAGGAGCGCGCAGGCTCCCGGGAAGGACCATCGCGAGGGAAACACCTTGCGATCAGTCTAAGCCGCTGCGCCTTCTGCATCATGGTTTCCGCCCCCACGGCCCGGGAGAATCACCAGGATGCCTTTCGCCCGCGGCCCCCTGCTTCTCGACCGGCGGCCCGACGCGATCCGCCGGGAGGAGAGCGGGCTGATCCTCCTGAACCTCGCGATCCTGGGTGGAATCGCCCTCGTGCACGTCCTCTTCGCTCCCGTGCTGGGGCGGCCGCCGCGCGTCTTCTTCTTCGTGCTCCTGGCGCGGTGCCTGATGCAGACGGTGGAGCTGATCCTCCTCCAGCGGAGCGCGGAGGCGATCCCGGAG
>JAEUQS010000756.1 GCA_016789625.1 Acidobacteriota bacterium
GCCGCGTCGCCATGGGGCTGTGCTGCGGGCGGAACAGGAAGTCGTCGAACGTCCGGCCGTGGAAGAGGGGCTCCGTTTCACGCATGGCCGGCATTGTTCCATGGTCGGTCGGGGTTCTAGATGCCCTCGGGCTCGGCGGCCGAGTCCACGCCGAGCTGGGTCAGGAGGCGGTAGAACGTGGACCGGCTCACGCCCAGGAGCCTGGCGGCCTCGACGCGGTTTCCGCCCGCGCGCTCGAGCGCTTCGAGGATGCGCTCCCGGGTGATCGGCTGCGGCTTGTCTGTGGTGCTGCCGCCCCCCGCAGCCTTGGCGGGCGCAAGGGAGCCGAGAGCGACGCGGAGCGCGGGAAAGTCGCCGGCTTCGAGCACGGGTCCGTTCGAGAACACCAGGGCCTGCTCGATCGCGTTGCGCAGCTCGCGGATGTTGCCGGGAAACGGATACCGGCGCAGCAGCTGGCGTGCCTCCGGGGAGAGCCGGATGGGCTTTCCGGCGGGAGACAGACTGGCCAGGAAGTGCTCGGCGAGAAGCTCGATGTCGTCGGGCCGTTCCCGGAGGGCCGGCACCTGCAGCGTCAGGACGGCGAGCCGGAAGTACAGATCGGCCCGGAAGGCTCCGGACGCCACGGCGCTCTCCAGGTCGACGTTCGTGGCGGCCAGGATGCGCACGTCCACGTCGATGGTGCGGTTCTCGCCCACGCGGCGGACCTTGCGGTCCTCCAGCACGCGGAGCAGCTTGCCCTGCGCGGCGAGGCCCATCGAGCCCGCCTCGTCGAGGAAGAGAGTGCCTCCGTGCGCTTCCTCGAACAGGCCCCGGCGGGCCACGTCGGCGCCGCTGAAGGCCCCGCGGGCATGGCCGAAGAGCTCGCTCTCGAGGAGGTTCTCGGGCACCGCCGCGCAATTGATGACCACGAACGGCTTGCCGGCCCGTGGACCGAACGACGCGATGTAGCGGGCCACGACCTCCTTGCCCGTTCCCGTCTCGCCCCGGATCAGCACGGTCACCGGCAGGTCAGCGGCCTTGCGGGCCCTTTCGAGGAGTCTCAGCCAGGCGGGATCCCGGCCGAGGGCGAAGGGCCGCGACGGAGCCTCTCCGGTTTCGGTCCCGGTGCGGGCGAGCTGTCCCACCAGGGTGCGGATCTCCTCGAGCCTCACCGGCTTGGCGAGGAAGTCGGTCGCGCCCTTCTTCATCGCGTCCACGGCCGTGGCCACGGAGCCGTAGCCCGTCAGGATCACGAAGCGGGCGCCGGGATCGCGGGACTTCACCTCCTCGAGCAGCTCGACACCCGACATTTCCGGCATCGACAGATCGCAGAGCACGAGGTCGTACGCGCCGGAAGCCGTTTCCAGGAAGGCCGGCCCCGAGGGAAAGCCCTCGGCCTCGGCACCGGCTTCACGGAGCAGGGCCTGAACCATGCGAACGATCGCCGGGTCGTCGTCGACGATCGCCACGCGGGGCTTCAGGCCCGGCCTTTTCTCCACAGCGCTCCGATGTTATCCCCCCGTTCGAGGGATCCCTCTCAGGAGGCGGCGTACACCGGAGCGAAGACGGCCTTCGCGAACTCCTCGAGCGAGGTCGGAGTGGTCGTCTCGGGAGAGCGCACGCCGAGGCCCGTCATGCCGCGGCCTCCGATGAAGGCGTTCAGCTCGACGAAGCCGTCGACGATGCTCTGCGAGAACCCGTGCCCGAGGAGCGCCTGGGCGAGGGCCTCGTTCGGAAGGACGCGGTATTCGAGGCCGGGCCGGCCGATCGCAGCTCCCAGGATCGTCGTGGCCTCGGCCATCGTGTAGTCCCGGGGTCCGAGGAGCTCGCGCACGATCACGCCGTCCCAGGTGGGCGTCTGGAGGACTCCGGCCAGCGCGTGGGCGATGTCCTTCGTGGCGATCATCGGGAACGGCACGTCACCGGGAATCGTCCCGCCGTTGAATCCCGCGGCCTTGATGAGCCCCATCGAGCCGAGGTGGTTCTCCATGAAGTAGGTGGGCCGGGCGATGACGAGGGAGAGCCCGGCGATGGCCTTCAGCCGCTCCTCGAAACGATGGAGCCCCGCGACGGGTCCCGTCCCGGAGGCCAGGTGACCGCCCAGGCTCGAGAGCGCGACGGCGCGCTTCAGACCCGACGCCTCGACGGCCTCGGCGATCGCGTTGCCCGAGGCGGTCTGGTAGGCGATACCGTCGGGCGCGTCGTACTTCGGCGGCACCATGAGGAACGCGGCGTCCGCGCCCTTCAGAGCGGCGGTCAGCGCCGCCACGTCCGAGAGATCGGCGGCGGCGGCCACGGCGCCTTTCGCGACGAGGCCCTCGAGCTTGCTGGCGTCGCGGGCGACGGCCCGCACGGAGACGCCGTGGGAGAGAAGGGTTTCGACGAGCGCGCGCCCGATGTTTCCGGTGGCGCCCGTGACGGTGACGAGAGTGCTCATGAGATGTCCTCCACGGCGTTCGCCGCGGAAGAAGTCTATAACATCTCCAGTTACGATTTAAGCGGATTCGTCTTGAGACACTTGCTGATCGCCTTCGCCACGTCGTCGATCGTCGTGCGCTCCAGCGTCTTCGAGAGAGCGCGCTCGGCCTCCACGAACAGGCCCGAGAGCACCCCTTCGATGTTCCGGCCCACGGGGCACTTCGGGTTCGGCGGGCTCTTGTGGAGCGTGAGGAGACCGTCCTCCTCGACCGCGGCGAGCACGTCCGCGAGCGTGATGCCGGCCGCCGGGCGGGCCAGGCGCGCGCCGCCGTGGGGCCCGGGGGTCGTCGTCACGAGGCCGGCCTCCGCGAGGAGCGCGAGGAGCCGCCTCACGACCACGGGGTTCGTGCTCACGCTGCCCGCGAGGTACGCCGACGTGAGCGGGACCTCGGGCGACAGCGCCTGGAGCGCCAGAACGTGGACCGCGACGGCGAAGCGGCTGCTCGACACGCCGTCAGGGTATCAACAAACCAATCGTGTTACAGATAGAGGACGACTCAGCGCTCGCTGTCGAGCATCTTCATCTGGTGCGCGTCGTACCGGGTGCCCGCGACCCCACTCTGAGGAATGGCCTCTTCGATGCGGGCCCTCTCCGCCGGTTCCAGCTCGAGCGCGAGGGCGCCGAGCGACTCCTGGAGCTGCGGCCGCGTGCGCGCGCCGATGACCGGGACGATGCCCCGCCCCTTGGCCAGGACCCAGGCGATCGCGAGCTGCGAGGCCGTGGCGCCCTTTTGCTCCGCGAGCCCGATGAGGACGGTCACGAGAGCCTGGTTCCGCGCGGCGTTCTCTCCCGTGAATCGCGGAAGGTAGGCGCGGAAGTCCCGCGGGCCCGTGGGCTTCGAGCCGCTCAGGAGCCCGCGTGAGAGGACTCCGTAGGCCGTGACGCCGATGCCCAGCTCCTCGAGCACGGGGAAGATCGCCGCTTCCGGGCCGCGGCTCAGCAGGGAGTATTCGATCTGCAGATCACAGATCGGATGCACCGCATGCGCGCGGCGGATCGTCTCGGGGCCGACCTCGGAAAGGCCGATCGCCCGCACATAGCCGGCCT
>JAEUQS010000758.1 GCA_016789625.1 Acidobacteriota bacterium
GCCGGGCTGGTGCTCGTGTCGTTCTTCGAGCGCAACGCCTCCCGGTTCTTTCGAGTCTGACGACCTCACTAACCCGGACAAATAACGATCGCCTCGCCTGGGGTGTCTGTGGGGGGCGGCTTAGGAGCCCCCCACAGGGCACTCACAGCCCCCCTCAGGGCATTGACAGCTTGATGATGGCGAAGATGGCGCCGGTGGGATCCTTGAGCAGCGCGAACCGGCCGACCTTCTCGATGTCGGTGGGCGGCATCATCACCTCGCCCGAGAGCGCCGCCGCCTTCGCGGCCGAGGCGTCACAGTCGTCCACGAGGAAGTACGTCAGCCAGTGCGGCGGCGCGCCGCCCCAGCGCTCGGTCATCTGCAGCATGCCGCCCGCGGGATACGAGCCGAAGTCCCATTCCGTGTAGGGCATGTCCCCCGCGTCGCTCGTGCGGGGAGACCAGCCGAAGAGACCCGAGTAGAAGCGCTTGGCATCCTCCGCGTCCGTCGTCGCGAGCTCACACCAGCCCGCGGTGCCGGGCTCGTTCGTGAGGGACGCGCCGATGTGCGTCCGGGGCTCCCACACCGAGAACGTCGCGCCCTGCGGATCCCGGATCACACCCATGCGGCCCTTGTCCATGACGTCGAAGGGCTCCATCACGATCGAGCCGCCGAGCTCCCGCGCGCGGGCGCACGCGGCATCGGCGCTCGCGACGGTCACGTAGGCTCCCCAGTGCGACGGCACGCCCGCGGCGACCATCTCGGGCATCAGCCCGTAGCAGGCCGCGACGTCCTTTCCGCCGAGGTCGAAGAGCGTGTAGACGCCCCCGCCCCCCGACGGCAGGTCGGTCGCTCCCCAGCCGAAGAGCCCCGCATAGAACTCCTTGGCCCGGGCCTGGTCGGTGGTGCCGAGATCCCACCAGGAGAACCGGCCGGGCTCGTGAGACGTGATTTCGGGCATGGCGCACCTCCCCTTCGATCGATTCGTTCTCGGAAGATACGCCACGCCTCCGTCGCGCGCACGGCGCCGGATTTCCGGCACACTGGGCTCATGCCCAGCCCCCTCGGACGCGACCGCCTCGAGACACCGGGGCCCGAGGACGGCGCGGCCACGGTCGTGCTCGCTTCGCGCCAGGAGAAGGACTGGGAAGGGCGCGTCGAGGGCGCCCGGGGCCCGGCCCAGGCGGGCACGGCCGTTCGCTGGGAGGGCGAGATCTGGGAGGTCCTGCGCGTCTCGTATGCCGCGAGCGGCGGCGTGCGCTACGCGATGGCGCCCTGGGACGAACGGAACCTGATCCGCCGCATCGTGGACTACGTTCCCATCGAGACGGGCTCGGTATCGGTTCCGGCGCCGGTGGCAGCGCCGGTGGCGTCCGCGCCCGGCAGCGCGCAACCGTCGACGGGCCCGCGCTTCCTCGCGGCCGTTCCCGAGCCGCTCCGGCCGCTCGCCGTCTCGCTCCCCGTCGCGCTCGTCGCCCCGTTCCTGTGTCCGCTCCGCGTCTTCGGCGAGGGCATGTCGTTCCTCTCGCACGAGCTCGGCCACACGTTCGCGGCCTGGCTCGTGGGCCGGTTCGCGCTGCCGTCGCCCATCCTGACGATCTGGTTCGAGCAGAGCCTCGTCGTCGCCGGGCTCATCTGGGCCGGAATCCTCTTCCTCACCTACCGCCTGCGTGCGAACGGAGCGCTGTTCCCACCGCTCGCGGTGGCCGCGGGCGCGTATCCCCTCATCGCGTTCACGCCGCTGAACGTCGACTTCATCTCGGCGATGGGCCACGGCACGGAGATCCTCGCCGTGTGCCTCCTGTTCCGCTGGGCCCTGTTCGGACGGGGCCTCCGGGCGAGCGCCTACGAGTCGTGGGAGCGGCCGATCTACGCGTTCTTCGCGTGGTACGTGTGGTTCCGCAACATGAAGCTCTTCCTCGGCATCGCGACCGACCGCGACGTGCGCACGGACTATCAGACCGTCGCGATCGCCGGTCACAACGACTTCGTGAAGATCGCGATGGCGCACGGCCTCCGGCTGGAGGCCCTCGCGGCGGTCACCGCGGTCTTCGCCGTCCTCGTCCCCGCGCTGTTCCTGGCCTGGGCCTGGAAACGCCGAGGGACCCTCGCCGAGGTCTGATTGATCCCGGGGGGTTCTCGAAAGAGCCTCAGCCCGCCTTCAGCCCGCCCAGGTCGACCAGCCGGATGCGTGCCCGCTCGGCGTACTCGGTGATGCGCATCTCGCGGTAGAACTCCCCGAAGTAGATCGCCGAGAGGCCGGCGTTGGCGATGAGCTTGAAGCAGGGCCAGCACGGCGAGGCCGTGGTGTAGATCTCGCCCCCTTCGATCCTCACGCCGTTTCGCGCCGCCTGGAGGATCGCGTTCGCCTCGGCATGTACCGTGGCCACGCAGTGGCCGTCCTCCATGAGGCAGCCGTCGTCCTCGCAGTGCGGCAGCCCGGGCAGGGAGCCGTTATAGCCCGTGGCCAGGATGTGCCGGTCCCGCACGATCACGGCCCCGACGTGCTTCCTGGGGCACGTGGAGCGCGTCGCGACCTCCACGGCGATGTTCATGAAATAGCGATTCCAATCGACGCGTGACGACATTTCCGAAGCCTAGCGCACACGCTTCCTCCTTCCGCCGGATTCCCGAGCCCCGGACGTCGTACCATCCGCCGCCGTGAGCGAAAGGCGTGCCGTCGTGACGGGCCTCGGGGCCGTGACCTCCATCGGGAGGAACCTGGAGGAGACCTGGGAGGGTCTCGTGGCCGGGCGCTCGGGCATCGGGCCCATCACGCTCTTCGACGCCTCGGGCTACCGCACGCAGCTCGCCGCCGAGATCCGCGAGCTGCCGGGGGGCTACGAGCCCGCGCTCCGCAGACGCCTCTCGCGCTCCGACGTCATCGGGCTCGAGGCGACCGCGGAGGCCCTGCGGGACGCCGGGCTCGACCTCGACCGGGAAGACCCCACCCGCATCGGCGTCGTCCTGGGCGGCGGCGTCTCGGGTCTCCTCGACAGCGAGAACTACCTCGAGGCGCTGCTCACCAAGGGCCCCGGCTCGGCCCGGCCCACACAGGTGCTCAACCACCCGCCCGACAACACCACCGTCCGCATCGCCGAGCGCTACGGCTTCCTGGGCCCGCGCTCCACGATCACCACGGCCTGCTCCTCCTCGGCGACGTCTCTCGGGTACGCCTCGGACCTGATCCGGCACGGCCTCTGCGACCTCGTGGTCACGGGCGGCGCCGACAGCTTCGCGCGCCTCACGCACGGCGGCTTCAACGCGCTCCGTGCCGTGGACCCGGAGCCCTGCCGCCCGTTCGACCGGCGCCGCAAAGGGCTCACCATCGGCGAGGCCGCGGGGATCCTGATCTTCGAGGAGGAGGAGCGGGCCCGCCGGCGCGGCGCGCACATCCACGCCCGCTTCCTGGGCTACGGCATCACCGGGGACGCCCACCACATGACCCAGCCCGAGCCCACCGGCGAGGCCGGAGCGCGCACTCTGGCCGCCTGCCTGAAGGACGCGAAGCTGAACGCCGGGGACGTGGACTACGTGAACGCGCACGGCACGGCGACCCAGCAGAACGACTCGGCCGAGACGTATGCCGTGAAGCGCGCGCTCGGAGAGCGCGCCCGCGAGATTCCCATGTCGTCGATCAAGTCCATGCTGGGGCACTGCCTCTGCTCGGCCGGCGCGATCGAGGCGGTGGCCACGGTGCTGACGATCGAGAGGAGCGTCGTGCCCCCCACGATCCGCTGGGGAGAGCGCGACCCCGAGTGCGACCTCGACATCGTCCCCAACGTCGCGCGGGACTCGCGGGTGCGGGTCGCTCTCTCCAACTCCTTCGCGTTCGGCGGCAACAGCACGGTCGTGGCGTTCGGGGCGTTTTGAGGACGACAGCTTGAGCCTGATGCGGCCCGTCGTCACGGGCGTCGCGGCGATCACGCCGCTCGGCCGCGGTCTCGCCGCGACCCGCGCGGCGATCGCGGCGGGGCACTCGGCGTGCGCCCACATTCCCGGGCACGCGGCCCTCGCCGCGCGCATCGGACCTTTCACCACCGAGCCCGAGATGCCCAAGTCGAAGGCGCGCCGGCTGGATCTCGGCAGCCAGTACACGGTCGTCGCCGCCCGGCAGTGCCTGGCCGACGCGGGCTGGGATCTGGCCGGCCGCGAGGAGCGCACGGGGATCCTCCTCGGTACGGGCTCGGGGGGCGCGGGGCCCCTCACCGAGCTCGAGCGGCAGATCGTGCTGGAGTCGCCCGAGGCCGCGTCGCCGTTCCTCTTTCCCAACACGGTCGCGAACGCGCCCGCTTCGCAGGCCGCGCTGGAGCTCCGGATCAAGGGCCCCAACGTCACGCTCATCCAGAAGGACCCCGCGGGCCTCAACGCGGTGCTGTACGCCCGCATGCTCCTCACCGACGGGCGGGCCGACGCGCTCCTCGTGGGCGCCGCGGACGAATGGAATGCCGTGTACCACGCGGCCTACGAGAGGCTCCACGTGCTGCGCACGGAGTCGCATCCGGGCTTCGTGCTCTCGGAAGGGGCGTCGCTTCTCCTCCTGGAGCCCGAGGAGAGCGCCAGGGCCCGCGGCGCGGCGATCTACGCCCGCGTCTCGGGCACCAGCTTCGTGGGCCGGTCCATCGCGCCGTACCGAAGGGCCGCCGAGCCGGCCGACCTCGTCGCCACGATGCGGGCGGCGCTCGCGGACGCGGGGCTTTCGGAAACCGATATCGGTCTCGTCCACCTTTCGGCGAACGGCTCCCCGAAGACCGACGAGCCGGAGGCGGAGGCTCTGCGTCAGGTCTTCGGAGATTCCCCGAGGGCCCGGTACGCGCGGGTGAAGGACCTTCTCGGCGAGAACCCGTCCTCGGGGGCCGCCCAGCTCGCGCTCGCGGCCGCGGACCTCCGCGACGAGCCCGCGCTCGGCGCCGCGCTCGTGAACGGCTTCGGCGCCGGCGGCAACTTCATGAGCGTCGTGCTGACGGCCGTCTAGCGTTCAGACGGCCGCCCCGAAGAGCGCGCCCGCCCCCGCCGTGATCGCCATGGCCAGCGCGCCCCAGAAGGTCACCCGGCCCGCGCCGCGGAACGCGCTCGCACCCCCGGCCACGGCGGCGAGGCCGCCCATTCCGGCGAGAAACACGAGCGATGCTCCGGCCACGACCGGACCGAGCAGAGCCTCGGGCGAGACGACGACCATCACGAGCGGAAGAGCGGCCCCGAGCGAGAACGTGCCCGCCGACGCGAGAGCGGCCTGGACCGGCCGGGCCGACATCTCCTCCGAGATGCCCAGCTCGTCGCGGGCATGCGCGCCCAGGGCGTCGTGCGCCATGAGCTGGTCGGAAACCTGTTTGGCGAGCTCCGGGTCGAGCCCCCGCTTCACGTAGATGGCGGCCAGCTCCAGCCGCTCGTGGGGCAGATCGGTCGCGAGCTCGACGCGTTCGCGCTCGAGATCGGCCCGCTCCGTGTCGGCCTGCGAGCTCACCGAGACGTACTCGCCGGCGGCCATCGACATCGCCCCGGCCACGAGGCCGGCAACTCCGGCCACCAGAACGTCGTGGCTCCCCGCCTTGGAAGCGGCCACGCCCAGGACGAGGCTCGCCGTGGACACGATTCCATCGTTCGCGCCGAGCACGGCGGCCCGCAGCCAGCCGATGCGGGCCGTCCGGTGTCGCTCCCTGTGGATCTTCATCACCCGTCGATCCTACGCCGGTGCACAGCCCGAGCTTCGTTGCAAAATGCCCGTATGCCGCAGCTCGTCCCGCAGGACCTCTCGTATCTCGAAACGGCGAAGCAGCGCCTCGATTTCTCGCACGTCGTCCAGGCCTCCCCCGAGCGCGTGTTCGCGGTCCTCGCCGACGGCGCGTCCTGGCCGCGCTGGTTCGTGGACTTCAAAAGGGCCGAGCAGACGAGCCCCGGCCCGCTCGGCCTCGGCGGCACCCGTCACGTCTGGGTGGGCCCGTTGAATCTCGAGGAACGGTTCATCGCGTGGGAGCCGGGCCGGCGCTTCTCCTTCACGATGCTCACGATCAACCTGCCGCTCGTGACCTCCCTCCTGGAAGACTGGCGGCTCACCCCCGAGGGCTCGGGCACCCGCGTGGACTACGCCGTCCGCTTCGACGTCCCCTGGTGGCTCCGGCCCTTCACGAAGCTCCTCCTGCTGAAGTTCCGGCCCATGTTCCGGAAGGCTCTGCCGAATCTCGAAACCTACCTGCGCAATAATCCGTAGGATCCGGACGGGTTGGCCCGTTTCTTCCATAGGGAATCGATCACATGCCGAACCGGCGTTCCCCTCGAGGCTCCTGGTCGAGACGCCTGCGCGTCCTGGGAAGCCTGCCGCTCGTCGTGATCTTCCTGTCGTGTCCTGCGCTCATGCCCGCGGTGCTCTCCGCCTCGGTCTGCACGCCAGCGGAGGTCACTGATGTGACCCCCATGTGCGCGCGGACGACCGCCCCTCCGGCCTGTCAGAAGTGCCCGGACTCGCGGCCGGCTCCCGAGACGCCCCGATCGAGCTGCAGCACCTGCAGCCAGAGGCTCGCCCCGATCGTCGAGACCCGGCTCCTCGCAGAACGCACCGTCACGAAGACCGAGGCCGAGCGCCCGGTCAAGGCCCGCGCCGAGCGCCTCGAGGCCGCGCTGGTCCGCCTCGAGAGCCGCTCCCACGCACCCCCGCTGAATCTGCTTCTCGCCACGTTCCGGAATTGAGACGGACGGCGAAGGGCTCCACCGACGCCCATTCGCCGGGATCTGCGGTCCTCGACCCCTCACCGCAAATCGCCTCAACCGAAAAAACGCGGCGCCGATGAACGCAAAGCGTCCGGCCTCCGTAGAACAG
>JAEUQS010000766.1 GCA_016789625.1 Acidobacteriota bacterium
GTCGCCGGTCACGAACACGACGTCCACGGCGTCCCAGCCGCGAGCGGCCACTTCCGCGGCGCTCGTGGGGAGGAACGTCGCGCCGCGGCCCGCGGACGGAAGGCTCGGAAGGGGCTGAGGAACGGTCATCGCGGCAACAGCGTTCTGGGGTCGCCGGTGGTGCGGTCGATGGCCGAGGCGTAGGCCGCGAACCGGGCGCCGGCCGTGGGCGTCGAGAGGACGAACGCGGCGCCCGTGACGTCGGGGATGCCCAGATCGTTCCCCACGTTGAGCTGCGCGAACGCGAGAGGACCCATCGACACGCGCCGCGTGGCGAGCGTCGCGCCCGCGGGCGACACGAGCACGACATCGATCTCCATCGCCGTCTCGCCGGCGTTGGCCAGCATGAGGTTGGTGCGGAACGCGGCGTCCTGCGAGACCCCGACGATGCTCTTCGGCGTGGCGCCGATGAAGTCCGCGGCGGGAACGGCCGGCACGCTCTGGCCGAACGTTCCACCACCGCCGGGCGTCGAGGTCTGTCCCTGCACGGCCAGGCTCGCCGTCGACCGCACGAGGATCGGCCCGAAGTCCGTCGAGAGGCCGAACAGGCTGCTCAGGACGTCGGCATACGTCTTCGTCTCGCCGGCCGCCAGCGTCACGGTCCGCTCGGCACCGCCCGTGCCGTCGCCCGTGTGGCCCAGGAACTTGACGACGGCGCTCGCCGGGGACGCACCCGTGTTGCGGAGGGTCAGGTCCGTGGTGAAGAACGTCCCGATGCCGGCTGCCCTCGCGCTCGAAGGCAGCATCCAGGAGCTGCCGGACGTCGAGCCCGGCAGCAGCGTGCGGGGATCGCCCGTGGTGCGGTCGATGGCGGAGGCGTAGGCCGCGAACTTCCCGCCCGCGGTGGACGTCGAGAGCAGCAGCGCGGCGCCGGAGACCTCCGCGACGCCGAGGTCGTTCGCGACGTTGAGCTGCGCGAACGCCAGCGGGCCCACCTCGACGCGACGGGTCGCGAGCGTGTTGCCCCCCGGCCCCACGAGGACGACGTCGACCTCGACCGGTGTTTCCGTGGCGTTCGCGAGCATGAGGTTCGTGCGGAACGCCGCGTCCTGCGACACGCCCACGATGGAGCGCTGAGCGGCGCCGATGAAGTCCGCGGACGGAATCGCGGGCACGCTCTGCCCGAACGTCCCGCCCGTACCTCCCGGCGTCGAGGTCTGCCCCTGGATCGCGAGGCTCCCGGTGGACCTCACGAGGATGGGCCCGAAGTCGGTCGTCAGGCCGAACAGGCTGCTCAGCACGTCGGCGTACGTCTTCGCCTCGCCGGCCGCGAGCGGAACCGTTCGCTCCGCGCCGCTCCGGCCGTCTCCGGTGTGGCCCAGGAACTTCACCGTCGCCGTGGTGGCCGACGTTCCGGTATTGCGCAGCGTCAGATCCGTCGTGAAGAACGTCCCGATGCCCGCCGCGCGGGCGCTGGAGGGCAGGAGCCAGGAGGATTCGACCGGACCCGAGCCCACGAGGCCGCGCAGCTCGGCGAGGTCCAGGCCGTCGGCGGCCAGCTCGCCCGCGTAGATGCAGGCGAGGCGGCGCGGGTGATAGCTGTCGTTCTGGCGCAGGATCTTTTCGTAGTCGGGCACACCGCGCCGCGACCAGACCTCGGCGGGGAAGGCCGTGGTGGGCTGATTGAGGACGAAGGGCGTGTACTGATCCACGAACCGCACGCGGAGAGCGGGCTGCGCTGCCGTGATCTCCTCCACGGCGCGGAGAGCGCGGTCCACGAACCGGCGCTTCACGGTCGCGAGCAGGGCCTCGTCGGGCGGCTCACCGAACTGGTAATCGGGCATGTGGCCCGTGACGACGATGACGGGGTTGGCGCGGCAGGACGAGCCGTTCGCGAGGAGCCTGATGAGCTCCTTGAGCTGCGCCACGTACTCGTCGTCGTTCTCGTTCCCGAAGTCGTTGCCGCCGCGCGAGGCGAACGCGAGGTCGTAGCAGAACGTGCGGGCCTCGAGCTCCTGCCGGCGCTGCTCGAGCCACGACGGGATCGAGGTGCCCGAGATGGCGGACGTGGGCTCGGCCGTGGAGGTGGGGTACGTGCCCGAGTACGTGTTGTCGTCGGCGTCGGCCCAGACGTCCGAGCCCACGAACTCGATATCGAGATCGGGCGCCCGCAGCTTCAGCCGGTCGCGCATCGGGATCATCCAGCCGTACTCGTCGTCGTCGTTGCGGAGATCGCCGCCGCCCCGCTCGTTGAGGGCGCCCGTCGCCGTGAACGGGGGAGCCACGAAGCGGTTGCGCCGCTCGATGCTCTCGCCCGCGATGTAGACGCGGATCGGGCCCGCCGCTTCCGCCAGGGAACAGGAGAGGGTCGCGAGGAGCAATAAGGCCGGGGTTCTCATGCTCCGAGTCTAGAGATATCGTGCCGGGATCAGCGAACGGGTTTTTCTCCGCGGCCTCTTGCTGGCCCTTCTCTTCGGTTTCGCGTCTCCGGACGCCTCGGCCGGGGGCTTCTCGAAGGTCGAGCCCCGCCTCGAGGCGGGGCGCCGGGTCGAGATCCGC
>JAEUQS010000776.1 GCA_016789625.1 Acidobacteriota bacterium
GGCCGCGGGCTTTCGCGACGTCGAGACCCTCTGGCGTTCCCCCGTGCCGGATGCCGAGGGGCTGCCTCCCGCCCTGCGGGAGGCCCCAGGGTTCCGGGAGATGGGGCGTCTCCTCTACGCGCCGCAGGACTACGCCGTGACGGGCGTGAAGTGAAGGAGGCGTAGCTCTCCGTGGCGCGCATCCTCGTCGCCAGCGCCCAGGTTCCGTTCGCCTCCGGCGGCGCCGAGCGCCATGCCGCGGGTCTCGTGCGCGAGATCCGCGCGCTCGGCCACCAGGTCGATCTCGTGCAGATCCCGTTCAAGTGGTACCCGAGGGAGGAGATCCTCACGTCCGCCCTCGCGTGGCGGCTCGTGGACCTCTCCGAAGCCGACGGCCAGCGCGTCGACCTCGTGATCCCCATGAAGTTTCCGTCGTATCTCGTGAGGCACGAGAACAAGGTGGTCTGGCTGATCCACCAGTTCCGCCAGGCCTACGACCGCTTCGGCACCGAGGGCAGCGACTTCACGGCGAGCCCCGAGGACACGCGCTTCCGGGAGCTGATCCGCGCGGCCGACGCGGAGGGCCTCTCGTCGGCCCGGAAGATCTTCACCAACGCGCGCAACACGGCCGAGCGGCTCCGCCGCTTCAACGGGCTCGAGGGCGAGGCCCTCTACCATCCGCCGCCGCTCGCGGGGCGCTACCAGGAAGGCCCGCAGGGGAGCTTCGCGCTCGTCGTGGGCCGGCTGGATCCCTGGAAGCGGATGGACCTCGCGATCGAAGGGGCGAAGGCCGGCGGTTTCCGGCTCGTCATCGCGGGGCAGGGGCCCGACGGGGATCGGCTGAGAGCGCTCGCGCGAAAGCTCTCGGCCGACGTGGAATTCGCCGGCGCGGTCCCGGACGAGGAGCTCCTCGCGCTGTACTCCTCGTGCGGCTGCGTGCTCTTCACGCCGGCCGACGAGGATTACGGCTACATCGCGCTCGAGGCGTTTCTCTCGGGGAAGGCCGTCGTGACGTGCGCCGACTCGGGCGGACCGCTCGAGTTCGTGAAGGACGGTGAAACAGGGCTCGTGATGCCCCCGGACGGCCGCGCCGTGGGCGAGGCCGCGCGCCGCCTGCTGGCGGACCCCGCGCGGGCGCGCGCTCTCGGAGCCGCGGGCCGGGACGCCGTCAGCGGGATCTCCTGGAAGGCCGCCGTCACGGCCCTCCTCGGCGCGGGAGGGATCGGCTGAAGCCCTCGCTCGCCGTGGTGAGCCCGCTCCCGCCGCTCCGCTCGGGGATCGCGGACTACACGCACGAGCTCCTCGCCCCGCTGGAAGCGCACTTCGAGGTCGTGACCTACGCGCCGAGGGACGCCTCCCGCGCGATCGCGGGGCCCCACGCGGCCGTGCTCTTCCAGCTCGGGAACGACCCGCTGCACGAGCCTTCGGTTGCGGCCCTCGCGAAAAAACGCACGATGCCGGCCGTCGTGGTGCTGCACGACTTCGTGCTGCACCACCTCTTCGCGGCGGCCTATCTCGACACGGGGCGGACGGCCGAATACGTCGCGGCGCTCGAGAAAGCCCATGGCGAGAGGGGGCGCGCGCTCGGCGAGCGCAACGTGTACGGGCCGCGCCTGCCCGTATGGGACCTGGATCCCTGGGCCTTTCCCCTCTCGCGCGGTGTGCTCCTCGACGCGGACGCCGTGCTCGTGCATTCGCGCCTCGTGCGCGGTGCGGTTCTCCGTGCGAGGCCCGGCCTCTTCTGCGTCGAGGTGCCGCACCACGTGGTGCCCGCGCCGGAGACGCCGAAGCCCGAGGCGCGGGAAAGGCTCGGAATTCCACGCGACCGGTTCGTCGTCGCGACGCTCGGCGTCGTCACGCCGGCCA
>JAEUQS010000782.1 GCA_016789625.1 Acidobacteriota bacterium
ATGAGACAGACGGAGGACGTCACGGCGGCCGTGCTCTCGAACTTCTACGAGAGCCTCGTCGATCTCGACGGGCAGCTCTCTCTGACCCCGCACCTCGCCCTGCAATGGACGAACCCCACGGAGCGGACGTGGCATTTCACGCTCCGGCCCGGCGTGCTCTTTCACGACGGCAGCCCGTTCGGGGCCGCGGACGTCGTCGCGAGCCTCGAGCGCGCCCAGCGTCTGCCCGACGGAAAGCTCGCGGCCGACCTCCGCGCGGCCACCGCCCGGGCCCTCGACGACCGCACGGTCGAGCTCGTGACCGACCGGCCCCGGCCGCTCCTTCTCGTGCGCCTCGCGGCGCTCGCGATCCTGCCCCGCGGTACCTCCGACGCCGAGGTGCTGCGCCCCGTGGGCACGGGCCCCTACCGGTTTCTCTCGGCCGGGGAGGGCCGGAAGGTCATCCAGGGCGAGCGCTGGGAGCGGTACTGGGGCAGGGCCCCCGACGCCGCGCGCTTCACCATCGAGGCCCTGCAGGAAGACGCGCGGAACCTCTCGAGCGCCGACGTCGTGAGCCCCCTCCCTCCCGCCGGGCCCTCCGGCGCCGCTGCGGACGTGAGCCCGGCGTCATCCGGCCTGCGCGTCGTGGTGCACCCCACCGTGATGACCGCGTTCCTCGTGTGCGACGTGCGGCCCGGATCGCCCTTCGCCACCCTCGAGGCCCGCCGCGCCCTCTCGGGAGCGCTCGACCGGGAGGCGCTCGTGAAGGTCGCCCGGAACGCGAGCCCCGCCTCACAGCTCGTCGCCCGGGGGATCAACGGCTACGAGCCCGCGATCGGCCGGCCTCGGCCCGCGCCCAGGGACGTGCGCGGAAAGCCCATCGAGGCCGAGCTCCTCGTCTCGCCCGCGAGCGAGGCCGCCGGCCGGGAGATCGCCCGGCAGGCCGCGGCCGCGGGGTTCCGATTGAGCGTCGTGGCCCTCCCCTGGACCGAGCGCTACGCACGCATGAGGGCGGGCAGGGCCGCCCTCTCCCTCGCGTTCTGGACGGCCGGCACCGGCGATGCGTCGAGCCTCTTCGAGCCCCTCCTCCACACGGCCGGGGGACCGGAGGGCTTCGGCAGCGAGAACACCTCGGGCTACTCCAACCCCGAGCTCGATGCCGAGCTGGCGAGGGCCGCCACGGAGATGAGCCCCTCCGCCCGGGCCGAGCTCCTCCGGAGCGCGATGCGGCGGGCGATGACCGACCTGCCCCTGATCCCGCTCTACAACGTGTCCGAACGGCTCGGCCTCCGGCCGGGCCTCGAGCTGACCCCGCGCCTGGACCGCGCCGTGCGCGTCTCCGAGATCCGCATCCGTCCCGCTTCGTGACGCCGCGGTCAACTCCGGCGGTCCGGCGTCGTCTGTACACTTCCCGAGCATGAGCGCGCCCGCCCTCAGCCCCCCGTCCTCCCTCGGTCTCCCCCTCCGGGAGACGCTGGACGAGGCCTGGTTCGAGTCCTTCGTGGTGGCGCACCAGCGGCGGGTCTTCCGCTTCTTTCTCGGGTGCCTCCACGATCCCGATCTCGCGGGCTCGATGACGCAGGAGTGCTTCCTTCGGGCCTGGCGCGGGCGGGACGGCTTTCGCGGCGAGGCGCGCCCCGACACCTGGCTCCTGCGCATCGCCGCGAACCTGGTGAAGGATCACGCCAAGAGCCCGCGGCAGACGTTCTGGAAGAGGCTCCTCTCTCTGACTCCGCGCGAGGAAGCGCAAGAGGGCGCCGCGCCCGTCGAGCCGTCGAGCCACGCCCCGTCGCCGGAGCGCGGGCTCCTGGCCCGCGAAGAGATGGACCTCCTGAACGGAGCGCTCGCGTTCCTTTCGCCGCAGCAGCGCATGGTCTTCCACCTGCGCTTCGTGGACGAGCTGCCCCTCGAGGACATCGCCCTCGCGATGGGCCTCACCACCGGCACCGTGAAGGTGCATCTCTCGCGCGCCGTCGGCGCCCTCCGCCGAGCGCGCGCGGCCGGCTGGAGGACGCCGTGAGCGACGGACATCTCACCGACGAGGAGCTCGCCGAGGTCCTGGCGGGCGAGCCGTCCCCCCGGGTCTCCGCGCATCTCGCGGCCTGCCCGCGCTGCGCCGACGAGGCCTCCGCCCTGAGCGGAACCGTGCGAGCCGCGCGCAGTCGCGTGGTCGCGTTTCCCGTGACGTCACTGGGTACCCGACGCGTGAGCGCGGCAACCTTCGGCGCCGCGGCGCTTCTTGCCGCGACGCTTGTCCTCGGCGTCTCGGGGGTCCTTCGCAAGGCCGATTCCCCGGCGCGGCCCGTGAGCGCCGCCGCCCCGAACGACGAAGCTCTCCTCGAGGCTCTCGAAAACGCAGAGGCGAGGAGCGCTCCCGCCCCCCTGGCCTCGGCCCTTCCCGAGAGGGAACGGCTCTCACCCGAGAGAAGAACGTCTCCCCGGTGATCGGCATCCTCCTCACCTGTCTGCTCGGAGCAGCCCCCACGCCGACGCCTGAGCCCTCCTGGTGGCGCGACGAGGGCACGCGCAACCACCTCGCGCTCACCGACTCGCAGGTGCGAGAGCTGGAGGCCAGCCGCGAAAGGGCAGCGGCGGAGCTGGACGCGGCCGGGCTCGCAACGAACGCGGCGCGGGAGAATCTGGATTCGCTGCTCCTCTCGGCCGAGTCCATCGACGCGACGCGCCTGCGCGCCTCCGTCGACGCGTACGTCGCGGCCAAGAGGAAGCAGGATTCGGCTCGCACGGCGCTGCTCCTCTCCCTCCGCGGGGTGCTCACCGGCGAGCAGTGGATGCGGCTCGGCAGGGAGCGCCACGAATCCGGGCGCGGACCGGCTCCGACCCCGTCTTCGGCGCACCTCCCGGCTTCCGACGTGCCCCGGGGCCTCTGGTGGCGCGACGAAGCGTCCAAGGCACGGCTCGAGATCACGCCCGAGGAGGAGCGGATCCTCGAGGCCGTCTTCCAGAAGCACAGGCTCGCGCTCGATCAGGTGCGCCAGCGCCACGAAACGGAGGAGCGGGCGCTCTTCCCCCTCGTGCGCGCGAACGACCCGGCGCTCAGGGAGCAGCTCGAGAGGACCGCCGCGGCGCGCGAGGAGCTGGACCGCGTGCTCGTGACGCTGCGCGCCGAGATGCGGGCCGCGCTGCCCCTCGCCAAGCGTCAACGGCTCGGCACGGCTACTTCCTCGAAGACCTCGCGCGGTAGGTGACCTCGCCGCCCACGACGGTGAGCACCACGGGCACCCTCGGAAGGTCCGCGGCCGCGACGCCGTCGCTCGTCACGTCGCGGGCGAGCACGGTGAAGTCCGCGTCGAAGCCCTCGGCAATGCGCCCACGCCGCGTCTCGGCGAACTCGGCGTAGGCCGCGTCGCGGGTGAAGAGCGCGAGCGCCTCGTTGCGCGACAGCCGCTCGGCCGGGAGGAACCCGCCCTCGGGCTGACCGGAAAGGTCCTGCCGGGTCACGGCCGCGTAGAAGCCCAGGCGCGGATCCTCGCTCTCCACCGGGAAATCGCTGCCCCCCGCGAGGCGAGCGCCCGCCGCCGCGAGGCTGTGGTAGGCGTAGGCCCCCTTCACGCGCACAGGCCCCACGCGCGCCCCGGCCCAGGGCATGTCCGAGGTCGCGTGCGTCGGCTGGATCGACGCGATCACGCCGAGCTTCGCGAAGCGGGCAAAGTCCTCGGGCGCGATCACCTGCGCGTGCTCGATGCGGGGACGGGCATCCCTGGCCGCGGTCTTCGCGAGCGCCGCCTCGTACACGTCGAGCACCTCGCGGTTGGCGCGGTCCCCGATCGCATGAGTCCAGAGCTGGAAGCCGCGCTCGAGGCAGAGCGCCGCGACCTCGTCCATCTTTCCCCGCGGCGTCAGCACGAGACCGCTGTTGCCGGGCTCGTCCGCGTAGGGTGCGAGGAGCGC
Organism: Acidobacteriota bacterium; assembly: GCA_016789625.1. Taxonomy (GTDB): domain Bacteria; phylum Acidobacteriota; class Thermoanaerobaculia; order UBA5066; family UBA5066; genus JAEUQS01. The sequence continues at coordinate 3,889 of JAEUQS010000782.1, forward strand.
CGCGCCGCGCGAGCCCAGAGCGCCGTCGGCGTACATCTTCACGGAGCGGACGGTGAGGTTCCCTTCGAGGACGGGCCCCTCGGCGAGGAGCTTCGGGAGCTCGGGGTCGGGGGCGCCGTACGTCGCGTACACGCGGAGCGGCATGCGGCCCTTCGCCGCGAGCCCGCGGAGCACGGCGACCTCCCGCCGGGAGTAGCCCGACGCATCGCCGACGCCCGTGAGACCCACCCGCGCACAGTCGTCGAAGGCGCGCGTGAAAGCCGACTCGAGCTCCTTTTCCGAGGGCGCGGGGATCGCCCTGTCCACGAGATCCACGGCGCCGTCGATGAGAGTGCCCGAGGGCCGTCCCTCCGCGTCGCGGTGGATCTTGCCGCCGTCGGGATCGTTCGGGGCGGGCTTCTCCGGGGGGAGACCGGCGGCGCGGAGCGCTTCGCCGTTCACCCACGAGGCGTGGCCGTCGATGCGGCTCAGCGCCACGGGATTCTTCGGAGAGGCGGCGTCCAGCTCTTTCGCGAGCGGGAACGCCTTGCCCGGCCAGAGGTTCTGGTCCCAGCCCCGGCCCAGGATCCACTCCCCGGGCTTCGCCTTCTTCGCGCGCGCGGCCACGAGCGCGAGGATCGCGTCCTTCTGCTTTCCCACGAGGTCGAGCCGCACGCGCGACGTTCCCAGCCCGAGGAGGTGCGCATGCGCGTCGACGAAGCCGGGGAAGACGTGCGCACCGGCGAGGTCGACTCGCGGCGTCCCCGCGGGAGCCTTGCTCCGGGCCTCGGCCGCGTCGCCGACGAAGGCGACCCGTCCGTCGACCACCAGCACCGAGGCCGATCGGGCCGCTTCCCCCGCGGCCGGATGCACCGTCGCTCCCGTCAGGAGCAGGTTCCGTTTCGGAGCCACCTCGGACGAGAGAGCGATCTGCGTTCCGAAGGAGAGAGCCGCGAGGACCATTGCGCGCTTCATGCCGGAGAGTATGACGCTGGCCTAACCCGGGAAAACAGCGATTGGCTCGGAGGGGTTTGGGGGCACCGGCCATGGTGCCCCCAGGTCATTTCGCAGCCTCCGAGGCGAGCCGCGCCGCGTCGCGGTCGAAGCCGCGATGCTGGAGCACCTTCCAGACACTGGCGAGGAGGGCGTCGTTCTCGATGGGCTTGGGCAGCATGTCGGCCGCTCCCGACTGGATGCCGAACGCGAGCTGGGCCCGGTCGGTGCGGCCCGTGGTGAGGAGGACGGGCAGCGAGGCATGCTCGGGACGGGCCTTGATCACCCGCGTCACGTCGAACCCGTCCATGCCCGGCAGATCCACGTCCATGAGCACGAGATCGACCGCGCGCGCTCCGAGCATCTCGAGCGCTTCCTCGGCCCCCCGCACCTCGAACGTGCGGCAGCCGGCTTCACAGAGGACCGTGGCCGTCCGGAGCAGCTCGCGGACGTCGTCGTTCACCACGAGGACGCTGGGCCGGCGGCGGGAGGGATCGGAGCCGGGGCGGGCGGCGCCGTCGTCTTCGTCCTCCTCGGCCTGCTCGCGAAACGCCGACGCGCCGCGCACGCGCTGGGCGTCCGCGGGAGCCGACTCGAGGGTCATCGAGTCGAGAGCGGTGTCGACCTCGTGGTCGAGCCCCTTTTTCTGAGGAGGTGAAGGGGTGCGCGCCGGAGGCTCCGGAGCCGCTGCCGGCACCGTGGCGGCTGCGCTCGTGACCGGGCGCACCACCTCGACCACCGAGGACGGCCGTTCCAGGAGCGCGAGGCTCGTCTCGAGCTCCGCCGCGGTCGCGAAGCGGTCTTCGGGCCGCTTCGCCAGCGCCTTGTGCACGATCGCCCGGAGCTCGGGCGAAACCTCGGGCACGTGCTCGAGGCCATCGGGCACGGGCTCGGTCACGTGCTTCATGGCGACCGCGATGGGGTTCTCCGCGTTGAAGGGCACGTTCCCGGTGAGGGCCTCGTACAGGATGATGCCCATGGCGTAGATGTCGCTCCGCGCGTCGACGCCCTTTCCGAGCACCTGCTCGGGAGCCATGTAGTGCGGCGTGCCGATCACGAGGGAATCCACCGTGAAGCGCTCGTTGGGCTTCCCGCGCGCCATACCGAAATCCACGATCACGACGCCGCCCGACTTGTCGATGAGCACGTTCTCGCTCTTGAGATCCCGGTGCACGATGCCGAGCTTGTGCACGGCCTCCGAGCCGCGGGCCACCTGCCGGAGGATGGCGATCGCCTCACCCGGAGACAGGCGCTTCTTCTCCTCGATCAGGGCCCACAGATCCCGCCCCTCGATGTACTCCATGGTGATGTACGGGTAGTCGCCCGAGAGCCCGTAGTCGAACATGCGGGCCACGTTGGGGTGCTTGATGCGCCGGTTGAGGTTCAGCTCGCGCTTGAAGCGGCGCAGCAGCTCGGCCTCGTCCTGCTCGACGGCCGGGGAGAGGACCTTGATGGCGACCATCTCGTCGAGCTCGACGTCGAAGGCCTTGTAGACGATCCCGACGCCGCCCCTTCCGAGAGTCTCCACCCACTGATAGCGGGGAACCCCCTCGAAGAATTTCAGCCGGAAGGCATCGGGCTTCACGCGGGGTGAGTTTAGCGCCCGGAGGAATCGTGTGAGGCGTCACGCCGCGAGTCCAGCCTCCGGCCGTTACAATCCGCGCGAGAAATGAACGCGAAGCTCACGGTCCGGCAGGAATCGGGCCGTGTTACCGAGTTCCCGGTCACGAAGGACGAGATCAAGATCGGCCGGACCTCCGCCCGGAACGACCTCGTGCTGGACGACCTTTCGGTCTCCCGCGAGCACGCCGTGATCTCCCGAAACGGTGACGTCTTCACCGTCACCGATCTCCGCAGCGCGAACGGAACGTTCGTGAACGGCGTGATGCTCGAAGGCAGCGTCGTGTGGAACGCGGGCGACGAGGTGGTGATCGGAAAGACCACGCTGCTCCTCGAGACCGAGAAGCCGGCGCCGCCGCCGGCGCCCGCGAAGAAGGCCGTGGACGACATCCGGTTCGGCGAGATCCACGACGTGGACGGCACCATCATGGTGTCGCTCGTGCCCGAGCAGCTCTTCTCGGCGCTCAAGCCCATCACCGCGTCTCACTCGGCGGTGCAGCGGGAGCGGGAGCGGGAGAAGGAGCGCGAGAGCGGGATCTTCAAGGCCAAGCCCCCCATCGCCGCCGCGGCCCCCGAGGCCTTCGACGAGACGGCCACCAAGAAGCCGGGGCCCATGGAGCCGGAAGAGGAGCTGCGCCGGCTGCGCAAGAAGGAGGAGATCCTCTCCCTCCTCTACGAGCTCGGCAACGTGCTCTCGAGCTCCTTCACGCTCGACGAGATCTACAAGAAAGCCTCCGAGATGCTGTTCCGCGTCACCCCCGCGGACCACTGCGTCATCCTCCTCGGCGAGAACGTCGAGAGCCTCACGCCCGTCTCGACGGCCAAGAGCCCGTCGCTCCTCGAGAGGGAGCAGGGCAGCTCCCGGCAGAACATCGTGGTGAGCCGCACCATCACGGCCCGCGTGATGAACGAGCGCATCGCGCTCCTTCTCTACGACGCGCAGAAGGAGTTCACGGGCTCCGAGTCGATCATGCTGCAGGCCATCCACTCCGTGATGTGCGCTCCGCTCACGGGCAAGGAAGGCCTCCTCGGCGCGATCTACGTGGACCGGCGCGACCTCCTCTCCCGCTTCGAGGAGGTGGACCTCGAGCTCCTCCTCGCCATCGCCGCGCAGACGGCCGTCGCCATCGAGAACACGAAGGCCCGCGATCAGCTGCAGAAGGAAGCCGTGGTGCGCGAGCGCCTCGGACGCTTCCTGCCGGCGGGCGTCGTCGACCGGGTCATGAAGGGCGAGATCAAGCTGGGCGGCGTGTCCCAGGACGTGACGACGCTCTTCGCC
>JAEUQS010000335.1 GCA_016789625.1 Acidobacteriota bacterium
CGGCGCGGGCCTCGGGCTCGCGATCTGCCGGCGGCTCGTGCGGCTCATGGGCGGCGACCTCACGGCCGAGAGCGAGCCCGGCAAGGGCTCGACGTTCACGTTCACGACGCCGTTCGGCCTCGCGCCGGGACCCTCGGGCACGCGGCCGCTCGGGGAGCAGCTCCGCGACCTCTCGGTGATCGTGGCCGACGACCATCCCAGCGCGCGCCTCGCGCTCGCCACGATGCTGCAGACGCTGTCGTGCCGGGTGACCTCGGTGGCCTCGGGCGAGGCCGCGCTCGCCGAGTTCGCGGGGGCCGCGAAGGAAGGGCGCCCGTTCCGCCTCGCCGTGCTCGACTGGAAGATGCCGGGCCTCGACGGCGTGGAGACGGCGGCCCGGCTCGCGGGCGGCGAGGACCCGCCCAAGATCATCCTCGTCACCGCGTACGACTCGGAAGAGGTCGTGCGGCAGGCGCAGGGCGCCGGCATCGCGACCGTGCTCCACAAGCCCGTGAGCCCGTCCACGCTGCACGACGCGGTGGTGCACGCGTTCGCGCCCAACGCCACGCTCCGCCCCCGCGACCGCTGGGCGCCGGCGCGCAAGTTCGTGCCGGGGCAGCACGTGCTCCTCGTGGAGGACCACGCCGTGAACCGCGAGCTCGCGCGGGAGCTGCTGCGCATCGCCGGAGTCGCCGTCACCGAGGCGCACAACGGGCTCGAGGCGCTCGAGAAGCTCGAGGTGCGGCGGTACGACGCCGTGCTCATGGACGTACAGATGCCCGTGATGGACGGCCTCGAGGCCGTGGGCGCGATCCGCGCGCGGCCGGAGCTCGAGGGCCTGCCCGTGATCGCCATGACGGCGCACGCGATGGTGGGAGACCGTGAGCGCTTCCTCGAGACGGGCATGAGCGACTACATCTCCAAGCCCATCGAGGAGGCCGAGCTGTTGCGCGTTCTGAGCCGCTGGCTCAAGACGCGCGACGAGACCGGGGCCACTCCGATCGAAGCGGTGCCGTCCGCGACCGGAGAGCTGCCGTCGACGCTGCCGGGGCTGGACGTGGCCGTGGGGCTCCGGCGCGCGGCGGGGAACGTCGAGCTGTATCGGCGGCTCGCGGCCGGGCTCCTCGCCGATCTCGACGTCGCGGTTCCTCGCGTTCGGGACCTCTTCGCGCGCGGCGACTCCGAGGGCGCGCTCCTCTTCCTCCATACGCTCAAGGGCACGGCCGCGACCGTGGGGGCCACCGCGGTCGCCGGCGAGGCGGCCGTGCTCGAGAAGGCGCTCAAGACCACGCCCGGGACGCGCCCGACTCTCGACACGCTCGCGCGTTTCGTCGAGGAGGCGCGGCCGAGCGTTGCCGAAGTCGCCCAGGTCGCTGGGCAGGAGACCGGGGCGTCGCCGGAGCCTGCCTCGAACGAAGGGACGCTCGACGGCGCCGTCGCCCGAAACGCGCTCGACCTCTCGCGCCGGCTGGCGGCCGATCTCGAGAGCAACAACCTCGCGGCGTCCAGCTCGCTGGCGAGCCTCAAGGAGGTCCTCGGCACGAGCCTCTCGCGGCCCCTCGCCGAGGTCGAGGAGAGCCTCTCGCGCTTCGACTTCGAGACCGCCGCCGAGAGGCTCACCGTCGTGACGACGGAGCTGGAGAGTGCCGTGGGAGGAGGCCAGCCGTGAATCGATCGACGCGTGTCGCCCTCGTTCCGCTCCTCGCGAGCCTCGCGTCCGGGGCCCTGGCTCAGACCCCGGGCACCCCTCCGCAGTCGGACGCGCGGGAGCTCGCGGATCTCGTGGCCATCCTGAGCGAGGAGACGGCCGTCGCCACGAAGACGCGCATGAACAGCGACTTCGTGCCCGGCATCGTCACCGTGCTCCACGGCGAGGAGCTGGAGGCGCTGGGCGTCGAGACGGCCTGGGAGGCGCTCTCGTTCGTGCCCGGCATCCTGCCGGTGCGCGACCGGGTGGGGCTTCCCTCGGTCCTCGTGCGCGGGCTCCCGTTCCCCTTCAACTCGGGCAACGTCCGCGTGCTCGTGAACGGTGTCGCGCTGGCGCGCGAGCTGGCCGGCATCAACGGCACGTCGCTCTACATCCCCATCCAGCTCGTGGACCGCATCGAGGTGATCCGGGGCCCGGGCTCGGTCGTGTACGGCGACTTCGCGTTCATGGGCCTCGTCAACATCGTCACGCGAATGGAAGGCGCTCGCGTGTACCTTCGTGGCGGGGGAGATCGTGCGCTGTCCGCCGGCGCGGCCTGGGCGACGCCCGACAACGGCGCGGGCATGTCCATCGCGATATCGGGCTCCGGCTGGGCCTCGAACGACGCGGCGGCGGCCGCGCCCCGCGAGCTCGACGAACGCCGCGCCTGGGGCCGCCTGGACCTCGGCTACAAGGGCTTCTCGCTGAGCGCCGACGGCGTCTCGCGGAGCGCCCGCCAGACGAACGCCGGCGTCGCGGGGGAGCCGGCCTCGGGCAGCCAGGACCACGGCGCGCTGGGCCTCCGCTACGAGCGGGACCTCCGCGAGTCGCTGCACGCGGACGTGTCCGCGCGGTATCTGCACAATCGCTTCGAGACGGCCGCGGCGGGCTTCTCGGGAAAGCTCCTCGAGCTGGGGAGCAGCGTCCGCTTCGAAGGCTGGAAGGGACACTCCCTGCTGCTCTCCGCGGGCTACACCACGGGCGAGGTCGATTCGGCGCGGCAGAACCGTCCGCCGCCGCCCGGCACGATGGGCCCGCCCGCGTCGCTCGTGGTGCGCGACCGGCAGCGCCGGACGCTGGGCCTCACGCTCCAGGACGGCATCGACCTGTCGAGCCGGCTGGCCGTCACGGCCGGCGTGCGCTTCGACCGCCACAGTGACGTGGGAAGCCGGTTCACGCCGCGGCTCGCGGTGGTGTTCCGCGCCTCGGACCGCCACATCCTGAAGCTGCAATACGCCGAGGGCTTCCGGGCGCCCACGTTCTTCGAGCTCTACTCCCGCGGCACGCTGGATCCCGACGTGAGCTTCGAGGTGAACGGAACCACCGAGCTGAACTACGTCTATCGCGGCACGACCACCGTGGCCCGGGCGACGCTCTTCTCGGCGCGCATCCGCGACATGATCTACGTGAGGCCGGG
>JAEUQS010000848.1 GCA_016789625.1 Acidobacteriota bacterium
ATCACCGCGCCGAGCGGCTTGGGCGACGGCCCCGGACCGGGCTTCGGTGCGACCAGCAGGCCCTTCATCTCGCCCCCGGAGCCGGGGAACGTCACCCGCTCGGCCGTGATGCGCGCGTCGTCGGGGGCCACGAGCGCGGCCTCCACGCGACGAGACTCGAGGAGAGGAAGCAGCGCCGTCGCGGCCGCGGCGCCACCCGCGAGCGCGGAAAGCCGGGACAGGAACACCCGCCGGTCGAGCGGCGCGTGGGTGTACTCGTCGTAGAGGTCGATGATTCTCTTGTCCATACTTCCCCGCTCGAAAGATGTTACGGCGGCCCTTCGGAATGCGGTGCCCTTGACATTCGAACGACTTGCGCTTAAGTTACGCCTACCGGTAAGGAGGCGAGCATGGCTGCCGTCAGAACCGAAATGGACCTCGAATCGCAGGTGAAGTCGCTCATGGCCCAGGCCGCGGGAGACGCGGAGGGCCGGGGGGCCGGTGGGCAGCTCCCGAGGCACCTGCGTGAATACGTCGATGGCCAGCGGGATCGCTCCGCGCTCGACCCCATCAACATCCGGCAGCTCATCGTGCCGGGAGCGGGGAACCGCCGGATCTTCCGCATCCTGCTGACGAACGCCTGCCAATACTCCTGCGACTACTGCCCCATGCGCGCTCAGAGGTCGCTGCCGCGCCATGCGCTCGAGCCCGAGAAGCTCGCGCGCCTCTTCATGACGGCGTTTCGAAAGGGCTGGTGCGACGGGCTCTTCGTGACGAGCGGGATCCCCCGGAGCCCCGTCTGGGCCATGGACCGCATCCTCGAGCTGGTCGAGATCCTGAGGGTGAAGATGGGCTACCGGGGCTACCTCCACGTGAAGGCGCTCGCCGGCGCGGAGCCGGGCCAGGTGGAACGTCTCGTGCGGCTGGTGGACCGCGTGTCGTACAACCTCGAGTCGGCCTGCGCGGACACGCTGGCGACGCACGCTCCGGAGAAGACCCTCGAAGCCGGTCTCGCAGCGCTCCGCACGGTGAAAAAGGCCGTCGAAGCGGCGGAGGCCGCCGAGCGGGGCAACGCGTCGCGGGCCGGCAGCTCGGGCACGAGCACGTCCCGCTCCACGCAGAGCGGGACCTCGATGGGCCGAGCGCGAAAGCCGAGTCCGGCCCGTCCGGGAACGGCATCGTCAGCCACGATGCCCGCCCGCTCCGTGCTGAGGGCCGGGGCGACCACGCAGTTCGTCGTGGGGCTCGGCAAAGAGACCGACCGGGACCTCCTCACGTTCACGGACCGGCTCCTCAAGGAAAAGCTCATCCACCATCCGCAGTTCTCGGCGTTCCGTCCGATTCGAGAAACTCCGATGGCGGGAAGGGCCGAAACGCCGGCTCTGCGGGAACATCGGCTCTACCAGGCCGACCACCTCGTTCGCGACTATGGCTTCAAGACCGAGGAGCTCCCGTTCGGGGCCGATGGATCGCTTCCCCTGGACACCGATCCCAAGCTCCAGTGGGCCCTCATCCATCCGGAGCTGTTTCCCGTGGAACTCCGGACGGCTTCCCGGGAAGAGTTGCGTCGCGTTCCCGGCTTCGGACCTGTCTCCGTCGAGAGATTCCTGGCGGCCCGCTCGAGGGTCTCCGGCATCGACCTTCCGACGCTCAAGAAACTCGGCGTCGTCGTTTCGAGAGCCGCGGGGTTCATCACCTGGTGCGGCCGCACGCTCGGGAACCGCTTCCGTCAGGCGGCCCTGTTTGATAGCGTAAATGCCTTTCCACAAAAGACTTATGAGTTCAGCCCCGGGACCTTCCGATGAGGCCTCGTGGCACCTTTCGAGAGGCGGGGGAAACGTCTTGGCCCGGAACCTGTTAAAATTTAGGGCTCGCTATGGCCAAGACCTCTTCCCCCCACGTCATCACAGTGCTCAAGGACATCCGTGCAGCACTCGACGCGCGGTTGGACGACAAGGCCCGCGCGGCTGCCGCGACGAAGGGACCCATCAAGTCCCTCGGCGTGAAAACGGCCACGTTGCGCACCGTCGCCAAGGACATCCTCGCGAAGCACAAAGCCACGCTGGACTATGCCATCACCGTTCAGCTCGTGGATGCGTCCATGGCTCGAAAAGTGCGCGAGGAAATCCTCGTGTCCCTGGAGCTCCTCGAGCGCTTCCGTCGCGAGTACGAGTCCTCGCTGATGCAGCATGTCGACAAGTGGGTCGGGATGGCCGACGACCTGGAGATCGCCGAGGCGCTCGGAACGAAGGTCGCCGCGGCCGTGCTTGCCCTGGATCGCTCCAAGATGACGCTCGTGCGTCGCTGGGCCAAGCCGAAGAGCGTGGGACGCCGGCGTCTCGCCGTCCTGGCGGCCTCCGGGCTCGTCACCGACGGGCAGCGCGAGGCGCAGGCCGTGCTGGATCTCTGCGAGCTCCTGCTCCGCGAGGATCATCCAGTGCTCGTGGGTGGCGTCGCATCGCTCCTGCGCGACACGACGAAGGTCGACGCGAAAGCGGTTCAGGATTTCCTGTTCCGGCGCTCGATCGACGGCAACCCGGACATTCTCCGGGCGGGCTCCGAGAACCTCGATGCCGCGCGGCGGGCTGCGCTCATCGCAAAGCTCGAGGCTCAGGCCGCGCTGAACACCCCTCTGATCGCCATCGTCGAGAGGTAGTCCGGCGGGGGGCACCCCGTGGACGCAATCTGGCTCCGCCCCTCCGGGGCTGCGGACGCAATCTGGCTCCGCCGATGCTGGCTCGTGTACCTTGAGCCGCCGCAAGAGTCCCCTGTCTCTTTCCGAGGCCCGTCGGGTCGCCCTCGGTGCCCAGGGCTTCGACCGCCCGCGCCCCTCGCGCGCCGTGGGTCTGGCGGACCTCCGAAGGGTCTTCGCTCGGCTGGGCCATCTGCAGTTCGACTCGGTGAACGTCGTGGCCCGTGCTCACCACCAGGTTCTCTTCTCGCGCCTCGGCGCCTTCGACCTCGCGCTCCTCGACGCCCTCGTGGCGCGTGGCGAGGTGACCGAGCAGTGGGCTCACGAAGCCTGCTTCGTCCCCATGTCCACCTGGCCGCTCCTCGCTCATCGGCGTGAGGAGTTCCAGGTGCGGCCTCGCCACTTCGATGCCTTTCTCCGACAGCATCCGGGTTACCTGGACGAGATCCTCGCGGCCGTCGAGAGAAGGGGCGCTCTCACGGCAGACGAGCTGCACGTGCCCGAAGGAGCCGCCCGCCGGCTCGAGAACTCGTGGTTCGGGACGGCGCCTCGCGCCGCGCTCGAGACGCTCTTCGGACGGGGAAACCTCGTGATCGCCGGACGTCGAAAGGGTCTCGTGCGGGTCTACGACCTCCCGACGCGGGTCGTCCCCGCGCACCTCCGCGAGACGACGGTTTCCCGCCATGAGGCCGAGCGGGCTCTTCTCGACCAGGCGGGCCGGGCGCACGGAGTGGCCACGGCCGCGGATCTCGCTGACTACTTCAGGATGAGCCGCGACGCGGCCCGTCCGCGCCTCGCCGAGCTCGTGGAGGCCGGGCGCCTCCACGAGGTCGACGTGGAGGGTTTCCGCGAGCCGGCCTACCTCCACGCGGAGGCTCGTGTTCCGCGCCGAATCGCCGCGCAGGCGCTCCTCTCTCCGTTCGACCCCGTCGTCCGGTTCCGTCCGCGCACCCGGCGGCTCTTCGCGTTCGACTACCGGTTCGAGATCTTCATCCCCGACGAGAACCGGAAGTGGGGGACCTACGTCCTGCCGTTTCTCCTTGGAGATCGGCTCGTCGCGCGAGCGGACTTGAAGGCGGACCGCGACGCCGGAAAGCTGCGCATCCTGGCAGCGCATCGCGAGTTGGGGCCGGGCTTGCCGGCCGATGCGGTGATCGCGGAGGCGCTCGCCGCTGAGCTGGGCGCCCTCGCGACGTGGATGGGCCTCGAGGTCGCCGTTCCCGGCCGGCGGGCGCGCGGCGCATTCGCAAGGCCCCTGGCGTCCGTGCTCAGGCGCTGACTCCGTTCGGCGACGCGAGCGTTCCGCTTATATTGCCTTCGTCCATGAGCGTCGTTCCCGACGGTGAGCGCCTTCAGCCGTCCGCGGCCGTTGCCGTGGTGATCCCGTGCTACCGGGTGGGTCGCCACGTGCTGGACGTGATCGCCGCGATCGGTCCCGAGGTGGGTGCGATCTACGTGGTCGACGACGCGTGCCCGGAGGGCACCCACGAGCTGGTAGCCCGCGAATGCCGCGATCCCCGCGTGCGAATCGTGCGCAACGCCGTGAATCAGGGCGTCGGCGGCGCGGTGCTCGCCGGATACGAGGCGGCGATCGCCGGGGGGGCCGACGTGATCGTCAAGATCGACGGCGACGGCCAGATGAACCCGGCTCTCGTTCCGGCATTCGTCGATCCCATCCTGGCGGGCGAGGCCGACTACACCAAGGGCAATCGCTTCTACGACCTGTCGCGCATCGGCGCGATGCCGCCCGTGCGGCTGTTCGGCAACGCCGCGCTCTCGTTCATGGCCAAGATGTCCACGGGCTACTGGGACCTCTTCGATCCCACGAACGGCTACACCGCGATCCACGTCGACGTGGCCCGGCTGCTGCCCATGGACAAGATCAGCCGCCGCTACTTCTTCGAGACCGACATGCTGTTCCGGCTGAACACCATCCGCGCCGTGGTGGTCGACGTCCCCATGGACGCCCGGTACGGCCACGAGGTGAGCAGCCTGCGGATCTCCCGGATCTTCGGGGAGTTCCTCCTCAAGCACACGCGCAACCTCGTGAAGCGCGTCTTCTACAACTACTTCCTTCGCGACATGTCCCTCGCGTCCCTCGAGCTGGTGTCCGGCGTGCTGCTCGCGGCGTTCGGCGCGGTCTTCGGGGGCTACCACTGGTGGCATTCGGCGCAGGCCGGCATCGCGACGCCGGCGGGCACGGTCATGCTCTCGGCCCTCCCGCTGATCCTGGGTCTCCAGTTCATCCTGGCGTTCTTGGGCTACGACATCGCCTCCGTACCGCGCAGGCCGCTCTGGCCCGCGCGCGCGGCGGTTCGGGTGAGGGGACACAGGACGGAACGCCCGCAGGATGAAGCGCGCGGGGCGCGATGGAGCTGACTCCCTCGGGCTTCGAGGACGCGCAGCTCAGGTCGTACGCGGCCCTGTTCACGGCGTGCTTTCCAGGCGCGAGCCATCTTCACGAGACGTACCTTCGCTGGCTCTATCGCGAGAACCCCGCCGGAACCGTGGTGGGCTTCGACGCCTGGGAGTCCGGACGGCTCGCCGCGCACTACGTTTGCGTCCCCGCATCCGTGCAGGTGGGGGGAGCGCCCAGAAGGGCGCTCCTTTCGCTCAACACGGCGACCCATCCCGATTTCCAGGGCAGGGGCCTCTTCACGCGTCTCGCCGAGGCGACGTACGCTCGAGGGACCGAGGCCGGATACGACCTCGTTTTCGGCGTCGCCAACGCGAACTCCACGCCGGGCTTCGTTCGCAAGCTGGGCTTCCACCTCGTGACGCCGCTGGACTCCTGGATCGGCGTGGGCCGCCTGCGCGGAGTCGATTGGACGTCGGTCGGAGAGGCCGGCTTCGCCCGCGCGTGGCCGGCGCCGGAGCTGGCCTGGCGGCTGCGAAATCCCGCGAGCCCCGTGCGCAGCCTCGCGCTCCCCGGCGGCAGCACGGGCTTTCTCGCCGCCACCGGGAAGCCGGGGATCTCGGCGTGGGCGGAGCTCCCCGGAGACCAGGCACCGGAGGCGCGGGGCGGAGCCGGTTTCGGAGCCCGGGTCTTCCTGGGCCGGATCCCGGGCCGCGCCCGGCCGCCGGCGGCCTACACGAGGATCCCCGATCGCCTCCGGCCGTCGCCGCTCAACCTGATCGTGCGCGGTCTCGGCTCCAGAGGCGGCGACGTCGCGCCGGACCCCTCGCGTCTCTTTTTCACATTCCTGGACTTCGATGCCTTCTGAGCCCGGCGGGGGCAGCGTCTTTCTGCTGCCGCATCCCGACGACGAATTCGCGGTCAGCGGGATGCTCCGCGACACGGTGCTCGCCGGAGGGGACGTGCAGATCGTCTACCTCACCGACGGCGGCTTCTCGGGCCAGGACGTTCGCGTGCGCGAACAGGAGAGTCTGCGCGTCCTGGCGCGCCTCGGCGTGCCCGAATCCCGGGTGCAGTTCCTGGGTCGCGAGGAGGGCCTGCACGACGGCTCCCTCCACGAGCACCTCTCGCGAGCGCGGGCCGCGCTGGAACGGCTGATGACGGTTCCGCCCGCCGCGGTCTACTTCCCGGCGTGGGAAGGCGGCCACCAGGACCATGACGCGACCCACCTGCTGGGCCTCGCGCTCGCGCGTCCCCCGGCCGTCGCGAGACAGTTCCCGCTCTATCACGGCGCCGGTCTGCCCGGGCCGTTCTTTCGCGTGATGGCGCCGCTTCCGGGCAACGGCACGAGCCTGCGGAGGCCCGGCAGCCTGCGCGACCGCGTCGAGCACCTCCGACTGTGTCTGTCCTATCCGTCACAGTGGAAGACCTGGGTGGGTCTGTGGCCGCTGGTGCTGCTGCATGCCCTCATGGACGGCGGATTCCATACTCAGGACGTGGACGTGAGCCGGATCTGTGGGCCGCCGCATCCCGGGAGGCCACTGTACGAGCGGCGCGGCTTTCTCACCTGGCGGGCGTTCGATGAGGCGACCGCGGCGTTCCGCGAGGCGCTCGTGCGGGAACGCCGGCCGGATCGCTGACGCGAGCTCGCGGGCGAGCGACCCCCCTCACGAACGCCCGGGGTGCGCGAGGCCGCCGGGCGACGGCGATCAGGGCGCTGCCGCGAGCAGCTTTCGGCCGACCTCGATCTCCTGCCCGGTGAGGCCCTTCGTGAACGGCATCGCCATCCACTTCTCGGCCCGCTTGTCCGCGGGCAGCGCGGCGATCGCGCGGATCTCGGCCTTCAGCTTGTCGAGCCTCTTCTCGTCCAGCTCGGCGAACCGGGACGCGAGCCGCCGCATGCCCGAATTCTCCTCGGCGGAGAAGAAGGACACGACGTCCCAGCGTTTCAGCAGGATGACGCGCTCTTCTTCGGGCAGCTTCCGGAAATCGGCGTCGAGGGTCTCGAGGCGCCTCTTCTCGGCGTCCGGGTAGCCGCGCCAGTCGAGGATCCGGTTCTCGCGGGCATTCTCTTCCTCGGGAGGGCGCACGGGGACCGCCGTGGGTTTGGGGAGGAAGGGGCCCGCGTAGCCACGGAGGCGCAGATCCTCGGCAAAAAACGCGTCCAGGCTCCCGAGGGCGTCCACCGAGCGGAGGAGGCCGAAATCGAAGAGCTGGATGACCCGTGCCCGCTCCTCCTCGGTGATCGGCGGGAGATTCGAAGTGAGGGACACGCCGGGAACGCTGAGGCCGGCCGTGGGCCGGGGACCCGACGCACCGGGGGAGGCGGGCGCTGCGGTGCGCGGAGACGGGACCGTCGCCGGCACCGGCTGGGGCTTCGGGCCGCTCCGCAGGAAGAAGAGGCCGCCGAGGATCGCGATGCCCCCGCCCACGAGAATGGGCACGAGCGGCGGTGATTTTCGTCCTCCGCGCCTCGGGGCTTCGGTCAGGCGCCCGAGGACGCGCTGGTCGAGATCCGCGGGTGGATCCCCCGCGAGCTCGGGGGAGTAGAGCGCCTCGATTGCCGCGACGAGTCCTGGATCCGGATTGGCCTGGGGCTTCCTCGGAAGCATGGGCGCGAGAGCCTTGACGAGGGCGTCGGTCGCGCCCGCATAGCCGCGCCTCACGTCGGCCTCGTCGTGGCCCAGGATCACGGCGATCTGCACGTTGGGAAGCTGCGCGACGCGCGAGAGGAGGAAGACCGACCGTTCGAAGGGCGGCAAGGCCGCGGCGCCCGCCCGGATGAGGGCGGTCTGGGCGGCGCGCGACTCGGAGAGCCTTTGAGCGGGAATGTGCGGGATCTCGGCCGCGGCGTCCTTCTCGAGGCGTTTCACCGCGAGCCGGTACACGAAGTGCGGCACCGGTACCGTGGGGCTGTAGTCGGCGGCCTCGTCGAAGAGCCGGCCGAAGACGTCGGCGGCCGCGTCGACCGCGGCGGAAGGCTCGCGCGTCCGTTCGAAAAACGCGTAGACGGGACGGCGCCAGCGGTCGAGGAGGCGGCCAAAGGCCACCGCGTCCCCGGCCGCGACGAGCAGCAGGTCTCCGGAGTCCGAATCGGACATAGTCCGGAGATTGTGCCACGGGGCCGCGGCGCCGGAGGACGCCGCGCTCATTTCAGCTGCTGGGGCTCATTCCTCCGGCTTGACGAATCGTGCGGCGATCCAGGCCTGCACGTCTCCGGGTCCCTTGGCCGCCGCCGCCGCGAGCTCTCCGGACTTCGCGGTTTCGACGAGGCGGCCTTTCGGGTCGAAGATGAGAACGGCCGGCAGCTTCACCCCGGCGAGCTCGAAGCGCTCGATGATCGCGGCGCTCTTTCCCTTGGGGTCGGCGTCGATGAACACCGGGACGAACTGGGCGACGAAGAACTCGTAGAAGCTGGGATCGTGAATCGCTTTGTTCACGGAGCGGCAGGCCTTGCAGTCGTTCGTGCCGAAGTTCACGAAGAGCCTGCGGTTGACCTGCGCGGCCACCTGGAGCGAGTGGTCCATCACGGCCGCTCCCAGCACGTCGGTGTCGTAGATCGGGGGCAGCGGCTGGCTCGGGGCCTTCTTGGTGGCCGGTTTCGCGGGCTTCGACGTCTGGGCGATCGCGGCGGGGGCGAGCAGCGTCGCAGCGACGATCAGGGCGGCGCTCGAGGAGAACCGAATCGGCTTCATGTGAAGTGATGACTCCTGTAGGTGGGATCGGATCCGTGGAAAAGGCGAGCGAAGCGAGCGGAGCGGAAGGGCCAGGGAAACCCATAACTGGAAAAGCGAGAACAGAAAAAAGAGAGCGAAGCTAGCGGAGCGGAAGGGCCAGGGAAACCCATAACTGGAAAAGCGAGAACATAAAAAAGCGAGCGAAGCGAGCGGAGCGGAAGGGCCAGGGAAACCCATAACTGGAAAGCGAGATCAGAAAAAGGCGAGCGAAGCGAGCGGAGCGGAAGGGCCAGGGAAACCCATAACTGGGTTTCCCGGTAAGAGTCAGTGCGGGCCGCTGGATCCCGGGAGCTCGGCCTGAGGCTCGTAGTCGAGGCGTATGGGGCCGAAATTCTTTTCGTAGAGCGCGACGTTCTGCGCCAACGCGTTGAGGAGCTGCTTCGCGTGAACCGGCGACGTGAGGACGCGCGAGTGGATCCTCACGTCGGATCGGCCGGGGACCACACGCCCGAAGTCGATCACGAACTCGGCGGGGTTGTGAATGATGTTCGCGAAGTTCACGTAGACGCCGTTCGCCACGGTTTCATCCATGACGAACTGGAGCGCGGGCGGCTGTACGGGGGGCTTGGACGCATCGGCCATGACGGCACCTCTCGAACCGGACACTGGGCCCGGTCGCAGGAAGCATGCCATCAAGCACCCGTCCCGTCTCCGGGATCCGTAAGATGTCCCGCATGTGGAAGCGCTTCGAGTCCAGACCGGTGCCCTGCTTCGCCGCTGCCGTCCTCGCCGTTTCGGCGCTCGCGGCGGTTCCCGTCCTCCGTGCGGACGAACCCGCGACGCCGCTCGCCGAAGGGGACGCGGCGTGGCTCTTACGGGCCGAGGGCTCGAGCGGCGGGACGGCGCTGACGGGCCCCGTGGACAAGGCGCTCGCGGCCTACCGCAAGGCGATCGCCCAGAGCCCGGCCGCGCTCGAGCCGCGCTGGAAAGCCATGCGGGCGCTGTACTTCAAGGGCGAATACACCACGAAGGACGCCGAAGAGCAGAAGCGGCTCTTCGACGAAGGGAAAAAGCTCGGCGAAGAGGCCTTCGAGCTCGTGCGAAAGGCCGCGGCCGGGAAGGCGGGGAAGGACCTCGCGAAGGCCACGCCGGTCGAGCTCGTGCCGTACGTCAAGGGAGACCCGGACGTCGCGGCGACGTTCCTCTGGGCGGCCGTGGACTGGGGCAAGTGGGCGCTCGTCTTCGGCAAGAGCGCGGCCATCAAGCAGGGCGCGGCGGCGAAGATCCGGGACTA
>JAEUQS010000864.1 GCA_016789625.1 Acidobacteriota bacterium
GGGGGCATGGACCGCAGCAACCCCACGTATCACGACATTCCGCAGGTCGAGGCCATCAAGTCGGAGCGCGGCAAGGACTTCACCGTCCTTTTGTTCCCGAACATGAACCACGATCTCCTCGACGTCACCACGGGGAGGTTCGACCCACAGCTCTTTCCGAGGATCATCGACTGGGCGCGCACCAAGCTCCGGGCGCCAGGGGGCATCGGAGCCGCGGGGGGCACCGTCTCGGGTGCCGGCGCGACGCTCGTGATCCCGCCGGGAGCGCTCTCGGCGGACACCGTGATCACGCTTTCGCGCCGACAGAACGCGCCGCTGGATTCGAGCCTGGACGCCGGGAGCCTCGTCGAGGTCTCACCGGCCGATCTCCGCTTCGACGTTCCCGCGACCCTCACGCTGCCGTTCGATCCCACCCGCACGCCGGCCGGCCTTCCGCTCCAGAAGCTGGGTGTGAGCCGGCTGGACGGGGAGGCCTGGGAGGCGGCGGCCGGGTCGGTCGGAGATGCCGCCACGAACACGGCCACCGGAAAGATCGGCCGGGGTGGGACCTATGGCGTGAGGCGCAACCCGGCCGCGGCTCCCTGCGTCGCCCCGCAGTATCGACAGTTCGACTTCTGGCTGGGCTCCTGGGACTTCACGGAGCCGAGCTCCGGTCCGGGCCAGAACCTCATCACGCGGGATGCCGCCGGCTGCGTCATCGAGGAGAACTTCGTGTCGTTCACGTACCGCGGCCACAGTGTGAGCTTTTTCGAGGAGAGTACCGGCAAGTGGTATCAGACGTACGTGGGGAACGACGGGGTGCGCCTCGTGCTCGAGGGCACGTTCGTGGGAGGGCGGATGGTCCTCTACCAGAACCCCGTGAGCCGCTACTACTGGCAGACGCTGGACGCGAACCGGGTGCGGTTCGCGCTCGAGGCGTCGCCGAACGGCGGCGTGACCTGGCAGGCCACGCCCTTCAACGCGATCTACTCGCGAAGGTAGTGAGCAGGCCCTCGACCTCTTCGGGGGGCGCCGGTCGGGCGACGAGATAGCCCTGCACGGCGTCGCAGCCGTGACCGCGGAGGACCTCGAGCTGCTGCGGCGTCTCGACGCCTTCGGCGATGACACGGAGGCCGAGGCCGTGCGCGACGGTGATGGACGCGACGGTGATCGCGACGTCGGCCGGGCTGGTCTCGAGGTCCTCGATGAACGATCGGTCGATCTTCAGCGTGTCGATGGGAAACGTCTTCAGGAACGCGAGCGACGAATAGCCCGTGCCGAAATCGTCCATCGTGATGCGCATGCCGAGCGCCTGCAGCTCGCGAAGCGTCCTGCGGCTCTCGTCGACGTCGTGCATCGCGACGGTTTCGGTGATCTCGAGCTCGAGGAGCCGGGCCGGGAGGCCGGTCTCCTCGAGGATCTGCTCGATCTGACGGGCCAGGTTCACATTGCGGAACTGGCGCCCGGAGAGGTTGACGGCCATTCGGATGGGCCGCGAAAGGCGTTCCTGCCAGACCCTCGCCTGCCGGCAGGCGGTGCGGAGGACCCAGGCTCCGATGGGAACGATGAGGCCGGTCTCCTCGGCGAGCGGAATGAAGTCGCCGGGAGGAATGAGGCCGCGCGAGGGGTGCTGCCAGCGCACGAGCGCCTCGACGCCGTCGA
>JAEUQS010000878.1 GCA_016789625.1 Acidobacteriota bacterium
CCGCGCAGCTCGTGTTCCTCGCCCACCAGGGCAAGACGACGCTCCGCGAGAAGATTCCCGGGGTCACGCGGCGGATGCCCGACCTCCCCGGCGCGACCC
Source organism: Acidobacteriota bacterium (assembly GCA_016789625.1). GTDB lineage: Bacteria > Acidobacteriota > Thermoanaerobaculia > UBA5066 > UBA5066 > JAEUQS01. The sequence goes on from JAEUQS010000878.1 coordinate 100, forward strand.
CGCACTACACGCACGGCTGGACCGTCGCGAGCCCGATCTGGATGACCCGGAAGCTGAAGGAGGCGCGGGGCCCGGCCACGAAGCCCGCTCCCGAGCCGAAGGAGCTCAAGCTCGACGTCACGGCCGTCGAGGACCGCGTCAAGTTCGACAAGGCGCAGCTCTGGAAGGGCTCGCTCGTGCCCGCGAGCCCGGCCGACAACTGGCTCACGAGCGGCAGCGCGGCCTACTGGAACCTCCTGAACGCGCTGCCCGAGGACACCGCCAAGGCCTACCGCCAGCTCGGCGAGCGGCTCGCGACCGCCAACGCGAAGCACGCCTGGCTGGCGGCGCGCGAGGGCGATCTCACCGCCGCCGAGGGCGCCCAGGTGCACGACCGCTACGCGCCCTACGCCATTCCGCGCGTGCGCGGCACGTTCGCGCTCCACCAGCTCCGGCTCGCGCTCGGCAACGGCCCGTTCTTCCGGGCGATGCGCGCCGTGCACGAGGAATACCGCGAGAAGCCGATCTCTGCCGACGGCTTCGCCGCCTCGGTGGCCCGCGCGGCGAAGAGGGACCGCAAGGACATCGACGCGATCCTGTCCCCGTGGCTCACCCGCAAGGGCTTCCCCGCGCCGAAGCCGTCGCTCACCGTCACGCCGAAGGGGAAGGAGTTCACCGTGACGCTCACGGTGGCGCAGACGGGCGCCCCCTGGCCGCTCCGCGGGAGCGTGCTGGTGGAATCTCCGGGAGCGCTCGTGGTCAAGCCGTTCGACGGAGACAGGGCCGAGTGGACCCTCGCCGAGAAGCCCACCCGGGTGACGTTCGCCTCGGGCTGGGACTTCCCCGTCGCGCTCGAGAGCCCCTACACGTTCGGCAGCTTCGCCGACGACTTCGCGAAGACGCTGGTCGTCTACGGCACCGTGAGGCAGGAGGAAGCCCATCACACTCTGGCCCACCGCCTGGCGACGACGCTGGCCGACGGCACGAGCGAGATCCTGCCCCGCCTCGTGAAAGACAGCGACCTCACGGCCGAGGAGCTCTTTTCGCACGACCTCGTGCTCGTGGGCGCGCCCTCTGAGAACAGCGTGACGGCGAGCCTCGCGGCCTCGCTTCCCGCGACGTTTGCCAGCAACGTGTTCACGCACCAGGGCAAGGCCTACACGCGCGTCGACGACGGGCTCTACGCGGTGATGCCCAACCCGAAGAACCCGAAGCGTGCCGTGCACCTCTTTGCCGCGAACTCGGTGAACGAGCTGCATCAGGTGACGAAGAGCTATCCGGTCGGGGTGCCCCAGTGGGCCGTCTTCCGCGGCGACGAGGTGAAGGCGCAGGGCTTCCACGTCCCCTCCGGCTTCGAGCTCCGTCCCTGAATCCCACCACGATCGAGCCGCTGTCCCGTGAGCTGAGGGAGCGGCTCGAGGCGTTCCACGGCGCCCCCCTCGGCGACGTTCGCCTGGTGCGTGGGGCGCTCGCCGTCGCCGTCACGCGAATCGCGCGGGCCTGGGCCGTCACGCTCGGCCCCTTCATCTTCCTCGCCGCAGGCGAGGAAAATGAAGCGCTCATCGCCCACGAGACGACGCACGTCCTCCAGTTCCGCGAGCTGGGACTCCGCCGCTTCCTCGTTCGCTACCTCGCGCAGTGGCGGGCCGCGGGACACCGCTACGAGGACATCGCTCTCGAGCGGGCGGCCTTCGCCGAGGAGAGCCGCTTCCTACGGGAAACGCAGACGGAACGCGGTGACGAACGCCTCGCGGCGGCTCACGAGGGGCGTGAGCAGCCGGTCGAACC
>JAEUQS010000881.1 GCA_016789625.1 Acidobacteriota bacterium
CCGGGCGCGCGTTCGTAGCGGGTGAGATCGACTTTCCAGCGCAGCCACACCGAGTCGTTCGGATGCGGTACGTCGTGGAGCGCGAGCTTCGTCCAGGAGGAGTCGTCGAACGCGGGGCTCGCCCACGCCGGATCGTGCCCCACGCGCATGCGCGGACCGTCCCACGTGGACGCGGCCGAAGCGTTCCCGGCCGAGACCAGGAGCAGGACGAGCGCGAGAAGCCTCATGCGCAGGAGGGTGCCACGTCCGCGCCGGAGGGCGGGATGTCGTTCACCGGGAACGGGAGCCGTTCACCGATCGGACGGAGACCTTCGGGTGAATCGCTCGTAGACGGAGCCGGAGGACGAAACATCATGCGCACCGAGATACGGATCCTGCTGGCCGCGGTTCTTCCGCTGGCCGCGACCCCCGCCCCCGCGGCCGCGGCCGAGTTCACCCCCCACGCGTTCGTGGCCTCGAATGGCACGAAGGTCGATGCCGAGAAGGGCGAGATCCGCGTTCCCGAGAACCGCGCGAAGCCGGGCTCGCGAACGATCGCGCTCCGCTTCGTGCGGTTCCGGTCGACGGCGAAGGAGCCGGGGAATCCCATCGTCTACCTGGCGGGAGGCCCGGGCGGCTCCGGCATCGAAGCCGCGAAGGGTTCGCGCTTCCCGCTGTTCCAGGCGCTGCGCGAGTTCGGCGACGTGATCGCGTTCGACCAGCGGGGGACCGGAGCGTCCGAGCCCGACCTGAGGTGTAAGGACACCTACCAGGTGCCGCCGGGAGAGCCGCTCGACCGCGTGAAGAGCGGCGCGCTGATGGCCGCGGCCGCACGGGAATGCGCCCAGCGCCTGCGCGCGTCGGGCGTGGACCTCGCGGGCTACAACACGCGGGAGAGCGCGGCCGACCTCGAGGATCTGAGAAAGGCGCTCGGCGCCCCGAAGCTCGATCTCTGGGGCATCAGCTACGGAACCCACCTCGCCATCGCGACGCTGCGGTACCACCCGTCCGCGGTGGGTCGCGTCATCCTCGCCGGGATCGAAGGCCCCGACGACACCTACAAGCTGCCGAGCGACCAGCAGTCGCTCGTGGAGGAGATCGCCCGCCTGGCCGCGAAAGCCGGCACGCATCCCGACCTCGTCGCGTCGATCTCGAAGCTGCTCAAGGAGCTCGAGGCCCATCCGAAGAGCGTCTCCCTCACCCATCCTCTGAACGGCCAGTCGGCGACGTTCGTGCTCGGGCCGTTCGACCTCCAGAGCGTTCTCTCGGGCATGCTGACCGGGCCTGAGACCTTCGCGGGGATGCCGGACCTCGTCACGCGCCTCGAGAAGGGCGACTGGATGGCCCTCGCGCTGACGGCGGCTCCGCAGCGCACGGGGACGGGAATCCCCGGCATGTCGATCGCCATGGACTGTGCGTCGGGAGTCTCCGCGGCGCGCCGGGAGCTCATCCGCGACGAGGCCGCACGCACGCTTCTCGGCGACGCGATCAACGCGCCGTTCCCCGAGGTCTGCGAGGGTTTCCAGGTGCCGGATGCCGGCGACGCGTTCCGGAGCCCGCTCCGGAGCGACGCCCGCGCGCTCCTCATCAGCGGCACGTTGGACGGTCGCACGCGTCCGCGCCAGGCCGACGAGCTACGCCGCACGCTCCCGAACGCCGAGCACCTCGTCCTCGAGGGCGCGGGCCACAGTGATCCCCTCTTTCTCTCGTCACCGAAGATCCTCGAGGCGATGAAGGCGTTCCTGAAAGGGGAGCCGCTCCGCGAGCGTTACGTCACCGTCGCGTCCGTCCCGTTCGTCGCGCCCCGAAACGTCGTGACGCTCGCCGACGACGTGCTGTCGCGCTACGAGGGCACGTACCGCCTCGAGGACGCGTCGACGCGGCGCGTGGTGAAGGCGGGGCCGGTGCTCTACGCGATACGCGAGAGAGGCCGCCCGCTCGCGCTCCGGCCCTCCTCGGAGGTGGAGTTCTTCTACGAGGAGCTCGCCGCGACGATGTCGTTCGACGTGGACGCCAAGGGAGCGGTCACGGCCATGACTCTCCGCCAGCCCGACGGCAAGACCCAGCGGGCCGTGAAGGAGTGACGTGGAATACTCTCTTCACGAATGAAATCGAACGGCAAAGACGTCCTCAGGCCCCCTGCGGAGGTCCGTTTCGCGGACGAGCTGCGGGCCCTCTCCGAGTCCGATCGCGCGGAACGCCCCGAAGGCTGGAAACTCTCCCCACGGGCAGTCCGCTCTTTCATCTGCGGATCCGAGAACCCCAGGATCACACGCAAGTTCTACGGTGACGACGCCCTCGTCGAGCGGGCGGTCGTCGGCCTCCTTTCCGATCGCGGGCTCCTCCTCGTGGGGGAGCCCGGCACGGCCAAATCGATGCTTTCGGAGCTCCTCGCGGCGGCGATTTCCGGGACCTCGACGAACACCATCCAGGGCACGGCCGGGACCACCGAGGACCAGATCAAATACTCGTGGAACTACGCGCTCCTTTTGAACGAGGGGCCGTCGCTCCGCGCGCTCGTGCCCTCTCCGCTCCACGTGGGAATGAGCGGGGGCATCCTCGCTCGTTTCGAGGAGATCACGCGTTGCCCGCCCGAAGTGCAGGACTCCCTCGTGTCGATCCTCTCGGACAAGCTGCTCGTCGTGCCCGAGCTGGACGGCGAGGACCGCGTGCTCCTCGCGAAGCCGGGATTCAACGTCATCGCGACTGCCAACATTCGCGACCGCGGCGTCCACGAGATGTCGAGCGCCCTGAAACGCCGCTTCCATTTCGAGACGGTCCCGCCCATTCGCGAGCTCTCCCTCGAGGTGAAGCTCGTCACCGAGGAGTGCACACGGCTTCTGAGCGAGTCCAAGGCGGGCGTCGTTATCGACAAGGGCGTCGTCGAGCTCCTCGTCACGGCGTTCCAGGACCTCCGCGAGGGCAAGACGGCCGAGGGCGTGCCGGTGGAGAAGCCGTCGGCGGTGATGTCCACCGCGGAGGCGGTCTCGGTCGCCTACACCGCCGGCCTCGACGCGTACCACTATGGCGACGCGAAGCTCACGCCGGAGCTGCTCGGGCGCCACCTCAAGGGCGCCGTGCTGAAGGACAACCCCGACGACGTGAAGAAGCTCCGGCAGTACTTCGACGTCGTCGTGAAGAAGCGGTGCGCGAGCTCCTCCCTCTGGGAGGATTTCCACCGCGCCCGGAACCTCCTGGGGTAGGAGGGTGGCCGCGAAGCGTCCACGGAAGACGGCAGCGCCCGCAACACCCGCGACGCCTGCCGATCCCGGCGACGGAATCGACCTTTCGGCCCGGATCGTCTGTCTGCCCGTTCGGCATCACAGTCCCGCCTGTGCGCGCCGCGTCGGGTCGGTCATACGAAGCCTGAAACCCGCGGCCGTGCTCATCGAGGGCCCGCGCGATGCGACGCCGCTCATCCCGTTCCTCCTCTCGAAGAAGACGCGCATGCCGGTCGCGATCTACACGACGTACGTGAGGCGCGTCGCTGAAGGGCTTCCCGAGCGGCACTCGGCCACGTATCCGCTGTGCGATTTCAGCCCCGAGCTCGCCGCGATGCGCGCGGGGGCCGAGGTGGGTGCCCGCACGCGGTTCGTGGACCTCACCTTTCCGGAGATGGTCGTCGCGGGCCGGCGGGCGCCCTCCGCCAAGGCCGAGAGCCTGCTGGAAGAGCGAGGCCTCCGCCACGCGCGCTTTCTGCGCGCCGCGTGCGAGCGGGCCGGCGCGCGGGACCCGGACGATCTGTGGGACCAGCTCTACGAATGCACCGGCACGGCCCGGAGCGACGCGGCTTTCTTCCGCGACGTCCTCGCGTACGGCGAGGCCGCCCGACAGGACTACACCGACACCATGCTCCGGGCCGAGGGCATGCTCGCCCGCGAGAGCGCGATGGCGGCTGCGATCTCCGAGGAAACTGCCAAGGACACCGAGGGGCCCGTCGTCGTGGTGGTCGGAGCGTTTCACGCGCCGGCGGTTCTCTCGGCGAAGCCCGCGCTGCCCAAGCCTCTGAAGATCGCGAGCGACGACGCGCTCGTGGTCCTGATGCGCTACGGCTTCCCGCAGCTCGACCGCCTGAACGGCTACGCGAGCGGAATGCCCTCGCCGGGCTTCTATCAGCACCTGTGGGAGGGCCGCCCCGTCGAGGAGCTCGTCACCGGGCTGGGCCGTGCGACGCGGGCGCTTTCGACGTCCACGGCCGACGTCATCGCCGCGGCCGTGCAGACGCGGCGGCTCGCCGGGCTGAGGGGCCACGACACGCCCTCCCGCGAGGACCTCCTCGACGGCGTGAGGTCGGCTCTCGTCAAGGGCTCGCTCGATGTCGAGGGCGTCGCGGTGCTCGCGGCCGCCCGCAAGCTTCTCGCGGGCGACCTCGTCGGCCGCGTGCCCGAGGAGGCCGGGGTTCCGCCGATCGTTCTGGACTTCGCCCGCGAGGGCGAGCGCCTCGGCATCGAGACGGAGCGCCTCTCGATTCGTGAGCTCTCCCTCGATCTCTACCGGCGCGCCGAGCACCGCGAGATCTCGCGCTTCCTGTTCCGGCTGTCGTTCCTCGGCGTGCCCTTCGGCGAACGGGTGCGCGGCCCCAACTTCGTCTCCGGCGAGGACCTCGAACGGGTGGAGGAAGGCTGGGTCGTGAGGTGGCGGCCCGACACGGAGGGCCGGCTCATCGAGTGTTCCGTGTACGGATCGACCGTGCGCGAGGCGGCCGCGGCGCGGCTCCTCGAGACGCTGGCGGACGCGCAGACGGCCGGAATGGGGCGGCGGTCCGAGGTCGCCGCCTCGCTCCTCGTCGAGGCCTGCCGCATGGGTCTCCATCACGAGGCGCCGGACGTTCTCGCGCGAACCGCCGAGCTCATCCAGGAAGACGGCGCGTTTCCTTCGGTCGTGAAAACGCTGGAGGCGCTCCTGCTCCTCCTCGTCTCCCAGGAGGTCCTCGAAGCGCATCGGCTCGAAGGCCTGCCGGAGATCGCACTTCGTGCCTTCGAAAGAGCCTGCTATCTCCTGCCGGATCTCTCTCGCGTCGCGGCCGAAGGCGAGGACGAAGCCCTCGACGCGCTCCTCGCGCTGCAGCAGGCCGAACTCACGCTCTCGGAGATTCGCAAGGCCGAGGGTTCGCGCGAGCTCCTGCTCCTGAGGCTGCGTGAGCTCGAGGCGGTGCCCTCCGGCAACCCGCTCCTCGGAGGTGCCGCCGCAGGCTCGCTATTCGCGGAGGGCCGCCTCCCGGCCGCGGACCTGGGAAAACGCCTGAGCGCGCATCTCTCGAGCTCGCTCGGCAGTCCGGCAGGACTGCCTGAGGCGGTCCGTTCGGACCGCCCGGGCGACGCCGCTGGGACGGGATTCCTGCGGGGAGTCCTCCGCGCGAGCCGCAACGTTCTGTGGCAGGTTCCCGAGGTCCTCGAATCCGTCCACCAGCTCATCGCCTCGTGGGACGAGGCCGGCTTCCTCGGCGCGCTGCCGCGGCTCCGCCTCGCGTTCTCGGTGCTCTCGCCCCGCGAGACCGACCGGCTCGGGCATCTCGTGGCATCGAGGACGGGTTTCGAGAGCCTCGAGCCCCTCGATCTGACGGACGTTTCGGAGGCGGATCTGTATGCCGGCCTCGAGGTGGACCGGCGCCTCCGCGAAACGCTCACGCGCGACGGCCTGCTGGAGGCGCCCCCTGTCTGACGCGCGGCTCCGTACGCGGTGGCGGTTGGTGCTGGGCCGCTTCTCCGAGAACGCTCTGCCCAACGCCCTCTCGGGAGACGCCGCGCACCGCCGGATGGAGGACGCGCTGGAGTTCCTGTACGGCCGCGAATACCAGGGACGCGGCCTCCGGGGCAGCAGCCCCGACGCGGAGGGCCGGCAGGGCGGCCGGGAGGCCTCCGTCTTTGCCGTGCCGCGCTGGCTCGGTGAGGTGCGCGAGCTGTTTCCGAAGGAGACGATCGAGGTCCTCGAACGGCACGCGCTCGATCGCTACGGTGTCACGGAGCTCGTCACCGACGCGGAGGTTCTGAAGAAGCTCGAGCCGAGCTACGACCTTCTGAAAACGCTGCTCACGTTCCGCGGGACGATGAAGGGGCCGGTCCTCGAGGCCGCGCGCACGCTCATCCGGCAGATCGTCGAGGAGCTGAAGCGGACGCTCGCGAAAGACGTGCGTCCGGTTCTGTGGGGCCGCGTCGACCGCAACAGAAGGAGCCCGCTGAAGGTCGCGCGCAACCTCGACGTGACCCGCACCATCAAGGAAAACCTGAAGACCTGGGACCCCGAGCGCAGGCGCATCGTGCCCGCCCGGCTGCGCTTCTTCGCCCGCGTCGACCGGCATCTGCCCTGGCACGTGGTGATGCTGGTCGACTGTTCCGGCTCGATGATGGACTCGGTCATCCACAGTGCCGTGCTCGCCGGCATCTTCAGCGGTCTGCCGGGCCTCTCGGTGACGCTCCTCGCGTTCGACACCAGCGTCGTC
>JAEUQS010000003.1 GCA_016789625.1 Acidobacteriota bacterium
CGTCGCTCTCGAGCTTCTGCCATTCCTTCGAGGTGAGGTTGCGGGCGCCCTTCTTCTTGCCCTCTTCGGTCTGGCCCTTGCCGTCCTCGCCGTGGCACACGGCGCAGTTCGTGACGAAGAGCTCCGAGGGGCCCGCGGCCCGAACGGATCCGGCGGAAACGAGGCCCAGCGCGAGGGCGAGAGCGGTAACACGACGGTTCATCGGACGCCTCCTGTCGAGGCCACCGGCCTCGTCAACCCCTGAAGAATGCGAGATTCTAGCCATCGTCGGGCTGGCGTGACGGGGATCACACAGCGACGGGGGCTCCCGGCGGTTCGGCAGAACCGCTTAGGGATCCCTTCGGGATCCCAGGGCGCGGTCCCGCCAGGCCCTGACGCCTTCCATCGCGCGGCGGCAGATCTCGGCACGACGGGCCTGCTTGTCGCGAATCGCGGGCACGTCGGCGTCGTCGAGGAGCCCGAACGTGACGTTCGCGGGGTCGTAGCGCCCCGTGGTGCGCTCCGTGGACACGTGCCGCGTGAGCGCGCCCAGGGCCGTGGAGAACGGAAGCGGCTCGGGCTCGCGCCCCTCGAGGAGCTGCGCGAGGGTGGCGCCCACGAGAAGGCCCGTGGCCGCGGATTCGAGATAGCCCTCGACGCCCGTGAGCTGTCCGGCGAAGAAGAGGTTCGGGTTCTTCTTCCAGCGGAGGAGGCGGTCGAGGTGCGCGGGCCCGTTGATGTACGTGTTGCGGTGGAGCATGCCGTAGCGCACGAACTCGGCGTTCGCGAAGCCCGGCAGCTTCTGGAAGACGCGGCGCTGCTCGCCCACCTTGAGCTTCGTCTGGAAGCCCACCAGGTTCATGTGCGTCCGCGCGAGGTCGTCCTGCCGGAGCTGCACCACGGCGTAGGGCTCGCGGCCCGTACGCGGATCGGGCAGGCCGAACGGCTTCATGGGGCCGTGCCGCAGCGTCTCGATGCCGCGCTCGGCCATCGCCTCGATGGGGAGGCAGCCCTCGAAGTAGACGGCCTTCTCGAAGTCGTGGAACGGCACCTTCTCGCCCGCGAGGAGGTCCGCCACGAACGTTTCGTAGGCGGCTTTCGAGAGCGGCACGTTGAGGTAGTCGTCCCCGCTGCCCTTGCCCCAGCGCGAAAGCGCGTAGAGCTCGTTCAGGTCCAGGGAGGAGATTTCGACGATGGGAGCGATGGAGTCGTAAAAGTAGAGGTACTGGTCGCCGAGGGCCGTGAGGAGCGAGGACTCGAGCGCCTTGGACGTGAGGGGGCCGGTCGCGATGACGACGTAGCCCTCGCCCGGCTCGGGCAGCTCGGTCACCTCCTCGCGCACGAGCGTCACCTCGGGGAACTCCGCGAGGCGCTTCGTGATCGTCTCGGCGAAGACGGTGCGGTCCACGGCGAGCGCGTCCCCGGCGGGCACGGCCGAGCGGCGAGCGGACTCGATGACGATGGTTCCCACGGCCTCCATCTCGCGTTTCAGGAGGCCGACGGCGTTCAGCGGGTTGTCCGAGCGGAAGGAGTTGGAGCAGACCATCTCGGCGAGCTTGTCGGTGCCG
>JAEUQS010000009.1 GCA_016789625.1 Acidobacteriota bacterium
AAGGGACTCCTCGCCTCCTGGATCCACCGCAACGGCCCGCGGCGTCAGGATCCGTTCGTGGACCTCAATTGCGCCGGGCTGAGTCGTGACTTCCTCGAGTCGGAGCTGTTCGGCCACGAGCGAGGCGCCTTCACCGGAGCGGTCGCGTCCAAGAAGGGCCTCATCGAGATCGGCCATCGCGGCTGCGTCTTCCTCGACGAGATAGGCGATCTTCCCCTCGATGTTCAGCCGAAGCTCCTCAAGGTGGTCGAGGACAAGAAGCTGAGGCGGCTCGGAGAGGTGACCGAGCGCGAGGTCGACATCCGGCTCATCGCGGCCAGTCACAAGGACCTTCGCGAGCTCATGGCAAGGGGACTCTTCCGAGAGGATCTCTACTACAGGCTCAGCACCCTGCCCCTACGGGTTCCGCCGCTTAGGCAGCGAGGCCAGGACGTGCTTCTGCTCGCTCGAGCGCTGCTCGTCCGGCTGAGCGCCGACTTCGGACGTCCCGAAGCGCGCCTGTCGCCGGGCGGCGAGAGGCGCCTTCTCGCTCACTCTTGGCCCGGAAACATCCGGGAGCTCCGGAACGTCCTGGAACGGGCGCTCCTCGTGGAGCATGCGAACGTCATCGAGGTCGAGGACCTCGCTCCTTCGGTCGCAGCCCCGCTCGTGTCCGCGCCCCCGAACGCTCGGGCAGACGACGCCATCGAGACCCTCGCGGAGCTCGAGGCCCGACACATCGATTTCGTCGTGGCGCGGGCCAGCGGAAACGTGACCGAGGCGGCACGGCTGCTGGGCCTTTCGAGGAGCGCGCTCTACGAGAGGATCCGCAAGCACGGACGCCGCGGGGAGAGCGCCTCACGCATCGCGCGGCGAACCAGCAGGTCGATCGGCGCGTTGGACTGATCCCGACAAGGTTCTCCTGATTCCCGAGAGTCCGTGGTGGCAGACTCGCGAGCGTGCCGACAGCTAGCGGCGGGATCCTCGCGCGCGTTCTCGCGCTGTGCCTCCTGTGGGCTGCGTGCCGGGTGTCGGCAGCGGAGTTCCCGCCGGACCGGCCGCTCGACCGCCTCGTGCACCGGGCGTTCGGACAGAAGGACGGTCTTCCGAACAACTCCGTGAACGCCGTCCTCCAGACCCGCGACGGCTTTCTCTGGCTCGGCACCCACGAAGGGCTCGTGCGCTTCGACGGCGTTTCCTTCACCACGTTCGACCGCAGGAACACGCCCGAGATCCGCCACAACTGGGTGCAGTGCCTCCTCGAAAGAAGAGACGGAACCCTCGTGTTCGGCACCTCGGGGGGCGGGCTCGGAACTCTCAAGGACGGCGTCTTCCGGCACTTCGGCAAAGAGGACGGCCTCGGGAGCCTGCAGGTCTGGTTTCTCGTGGAGGACCGCGAGGGCGTCCTCTGGGCCGGCACCCTCGGTGGCGGGCTCCACCGCGAGGAGCACGGCCGCTTCCGCGCGATCACCACCAAGGACGGACTGCCCGGCGACCGCGTGACCTGGATCTCCGAGGATCCCGAGGGCGGCCTCTACGTCGGCATCCTCGGCGGGGGCGTGGCGCACCGCGCAAGGGACGGCTCGATCACCGTCATCGGAACGGCCCAGGGGCTCTCGAGCGATGCCGTGTTCGGGATCGGCCTCGAGCCCGCGACCTCCGATCTCTACGTGGGAACGTTCGGTCACGGAATCGACATCCTGCGCGGCGGCCGCGTCGCCGGGCACCTCACGACCGCGAACGGCCTGCCCTCCAACGACGTGCAGTCGGTCTACTTCGACCACAAGGGCCGGCTCCTCGTGGGCACCATGGGCGGGGGCTTCGCCCGGCGGCGGGTGGACGGCACGTTCGAGGTCTT
>JAEUQS010000026.1 GCA_016789625.1 Acidobacteriota bacterium
TTCGAAACGGCCGTGTCCGAGGCCGCGAGCCTCGCGCTCCACCTCCTCGGCAAGAGCGACCGCGTGGGCCTCCTCGTCGGCTCGACGCTCGTGCCGCCGGGCTCCGGCGCCGGACAGCGGCGCGCGATTCTGGAGACACTCGCTCTCGTGAAGAGGGACGAAGCCGGCGGGGCTCCGGCCTCCCTCCCCTCGGGGGCGATCGTCTACACCGTCCGCGCCCGAAGCAGCTCGGCCCCCGAACGGAGCGCCGCGTGAGCGAACCGCTTCCTGAGAACCTGCCGTTCCGGAAGGAGCGCCTTCTCTCGCTGGGAACGCTGTCGCTCCTCGCGCCCATCCCGCTCGCGCTCACGTTCACGCTCGAGCCCGCGATTCTCGTCGCGTTCCTCGCGATCCTCGGCTTCTTCATGCTGCGGGTGCGCCAGGGACGGGTTCCGCTGCTGCCCAACTGGGTCCTCAACGTGGCCGCGGTCGCGTACCTCTTCGTCTTCGCCCTGGATCTCCGTGCCGGGAGCCGGAGCCTCCTCAAGACGACGATCCACCTGCTGCTCTTCGTGCTGCTCCTGAAGCTGGCATCGGTGCGCAAGGAGCGCGACTTCTCGGTGTGTCTCACGCTCATGGGATTCCTTTTCCTGGGCTCGGTGGCGACGGCCTTTCACGTCTCGATCGTCGCGTTCGTCATCGTCTTCGCCGCGATCGCCTGGCCCATCCTCGTGAAGTGGGCGCTCTGGCGCGACCTCGCGACCGCGGAGGACGAATGGCGCCGCGAGAAGCCCGGCGATCTCGTGGTGGACCGGCGCTCGATCGCGTCGTCCGTGGCGGCCTGCTTCCTCCTCGCGATCCCGTTCTTCGTGCTCCTGCCGCGCATCAAGGCTCCGTTCCTGAAGGGCATCGCAGAGGGTCAGGAGATCTCCACGGGCTTTTCCGAATCCGTCGATCCGAACGTCTCCGGCAGCCTGAAGCAGAGCGACAAGGTCGTGATGCGGCTGACGCCCGAAGGACCGCTTCCCGTGGGGCAGTCGCTCTACGTGCGGGCCCTGGCGTTCGCCCACTTCGACGGCGTCAAGTGGCGCAAGCCCGAGCAGCCGGGTCTGCCCGTCAGCGCGCGCGCGGGGGGCGTCCTGCCTCTCGTTCCCCCGGCCCGGGTGCAGGTGGACTCCCGCCAGGTCTTGCGCATCGATCTGCAGCCGCTCCACAGCCGGTACGTCCCGTACCCCGAAGACGCGGTGGGCCTTCGCTTCGGCGGAGGTATGGGGCGCGTTCCGTTCGTGACCGGGGAGCGGGACCTGGTGCGCAACTTCCAGCTCTCGGTGGAGCCGGACCGGACCATTCAGTACGAGGCGCTCGTGGGCGGCCCGCCCGAGGTCGAACGCGGCATGCCCCTGCCGAACGATCCCACGAGGCGGCGCCTCGACTCGGCGAGGGTGCGGGCACTCCTCGACGAGATCCTCGGCCAGCCCGCCGAGGGACTGCCGGCCCTGCGAGTCGCCTCGCGCATCGAGACGCACCTCGCCACGAAGTACACGTACACGCTCCAGGTGACGGCGGGCGGGGCGAACCCCGTGGAGGCGTTCCTGTTCGAGCGGAAGGCGGGAGCGTGCGAGTCGTTCGCGAACGCGATGGCCGTGATGCTCCGGGAGGCCGGCATTCCCAGCCGTTTCGTGACGGGCTTTTCAGGCGGCGAGGTGGGCCTCTTCGGAACCTACGTCCTCGTGCGGGGCCGCGACGCTCACGCCTGGGTCGAAGCCTGGCTGGGCCCGGAGCTGGGCTGGCGGCGCTTCGACCCGACGCCGAGCGAGGGCCGGCCCTCCGTCGTCGAGGTGCCGCTCTCCCGTCGCCTCTCGCAGGTCACCGACGGCATGGAGTACTTCTTCGACCGCTTCGTGCTGGGCTTCTCGCAGAGCGAGCAGGCCTCGCTCGCCGAAAGGGTGCGGGAGGCCTTCGTGACCGCGGCCGATCTTCTGCGCGCGCTGCTCGTCTCGCTTCGCGAAGGAGCCGGCACCGGCTTCCTCGCCGTGCTGGCGCTGGTCCTGCTGGCGTTTCTGGGGCTGCTCGTGCTCCTCGCGAAGAAGGTGCGGCACCTCTTCGGGCCGGCGCTCCCTCCCGCGACGCGGGCCTACGACAAGCTCCGCCGGCTCCTGCGCCGGGCGGGAGCCCCGGTGACCCCGGCGAGCGCCCCGGCCGAGACGCTCGCGGCCGCGGCGTCGATGGGGGCCGGAGGGCCCGCCCGGGACATCGTCCTCGCCTACGTGGAGGAGTCGTTCAGCGGTGAGGTGGCGCCCGAGAGGCGCGTGCTCCTGGACGGCCTCCTGGCCGACGTGCGGGCCACGCTCCGGAAGAAGCCCGCTCAGTAGGCGTTGCGGTTCGCGAAGCCCGTGCGGAGCGTGAGCCAGAGGATCTTGAGGTCGAGCCCCAGGCTCCAGTTCTCGATGTAGTAGAGGTCGTACTCGAGCCGCTCGGTGAGGCTCGTCGCGCCGCGCAGCCCGTTCACCTGGGCCCAGCCGGTGATTCCGGCGCGCACGCGGTGACGCAGCATGTACTGCGGGATCTTCTCCTTGAACTCGCGCACGAACTCGGGCCGCTCGGGGCGCGGACCCACGAGCGACATCTCGCCCAGGAACACGTTCACGAGCTGGGGCAGCTCGTCCAGCGAGGTACGCCGGAGGAGCGAGCCCACGCGCGTCTTGCGGGGGTCCTCGGGGTTCGCCCACACCGCGCCGGTCTCGGCCTCGGCGTTCACGCGCATGGAGCGGAACTTCAGGATGCGAAACACGCGGCCGTCGAGGCCCATGCGCTCCTGCGTGTAGAAGACGGGGCCGCGATCCTCCAGCCAGATCGCGAGCGCGATCCACGGGTACACGAGCGCGAGCGACG
>JAEUQS010000033.1 GCA_016789625.1 Acidobacteriota bacterium
GAGCCGTGCCTCGAAGGCCTGCTGCCGCGCGAGGCGCGACTGTACGGCTTGAACCACGTCGCGCAGGCCGAACGGCTTCAGCAGGAAGTCGTCGGCGCCGAGCTCCATGCCTCGCCTCAGATCGGCGCCGTCCCCGGCTCCCGTCATGAGGATCACGGGGATCGCGGCCGTCACGGGCTCCGCGCGGAGGCGGGACAGCACGCCGAAGCCCGAGAGGCCCGGCATGTTGATATCGCTCAGCACCAGGGACGGCGGCGAGGCGAGGCACAGCGCAATGCCGGCCTCGCCGTCGGCGGCCTGCTTCACGTCGAATCCCTGCGCGGTCAGGGTCGTTGCGATGAGACGCCGAAGGGCCGCCTCGTCGTCGATGACGACGATGGTGCTCATGTCAGTTCGTCAGCATACGCTGGCGCGGGGCCCCGGCGAGGGCGATCCTCCGCTGGAAGAACCTCACGAGGTCGGGCTCCGCGGGGCGGCCGGTGATCCGGAACGAACCCTCGCCGGGGCGTGCCGCGTCTCCATCGGAGAAGGCTTTCCACCAGAACAGGCCTTTCACCCCACGCGAGCCCTCCAGGGCCGCCAAGAGCGCGCGTGTCGTTCGCCGCTGGGCGCTTTCGTCCACCGCCCCGCGCTCCTCGTTCGGCCTCTGCCAGCAGCGCTCCCGCGCCGCGAACCCGACCTCGGTGAGGAGAACCGGCCGCCGGGCGCGCGCCGAGAGCGCGTCGAGCCGAGCTACGATGCGGCGGGCACCGGATGAAAGGGCCTCGTCGGTGGCCTCGGGATCGGCGGAGAGGGGCTCGTAGAGATCCACGCCGCACGCGTCGAGAAGGTCGGCGAACGGGACGTCCACGGCGTCCCAGTTGGCCGCGTAGACCACGAAGCCCGGGTACAGCGAGCGGACCTCCGCGACGAGCGCGCGCCATTCGGAGCGGCTCTGGAGGAGGCTGAGCTCCGTGCCGACGCAGAAGCCCGCGACCCGCTCCTCGGCCGCGAGCCGCGCGCAGCCGAGGACGTACGAGCGATAGCGGGCCCACCAGGCCCGGAACGCGACCTCGGAAGCGGGAAGGATCGCTCCGGGCCAGGAACGCGGGACGTAGATCTGCGGCTTGAGGAGCACGGCCAGCCCGCGGGCGTGAGCGGCGCGGATCCCGGCGCGCAGCTGCGCCGGCGATTCGGCGTTCGGCATCCTTTCGTCGGGAACCTCGAGCACGCCGCTCCGGGGATCCTTCTGGAACGCGAAGGGCATGAGCGACACCGCGTTCACGCCCCGGGCGTCGAGGTCCTCGAGCATGCAGCGGGCGCGGGCCGAGTCGTAGCCCCGCTCCGGACGGTTCGACATGGCCAGCGAGACGCCGGAGAGGTAGCCCGCGGGGAGCGGACGAGGCACGGTTTCGGCCTGCCCGGTAACTCCGAGGAGCACGGCCGTCGCAAGGACGACGATCCGGGCGGAAGCTCCACGTGCCATCGAGGTGACTCTACGATCTGCGAACCTATTCCCGGCCCTTTTCGTTCCGTGCGCCATGAAGTCACATCGCGGGCTGTCGTTCGCCCTCCTCACGATCTCGCTCTCCGTTCGCGCCGCCGAACCGGCCCCTGTGTCGGTGCGGCTCCTCCCGGAGACGCCGCTCGTCGAAACGACTCGCGGTCAGCAGCTCCTCAACTTCGACCTGTTTCTCGAGAGCCGGATCCACGAGCCGCTCGAGATCACGTCGATCGAGGTCTCGGTGCTTTCCGGCAAAGCGCTCGTCGCGCAGCGGCGGCTGGGCACGAACGGCGACAGCATCCTCACGGTTCCGGACCGCGCCCTTCCCGCCGGGGGGAAGCTCGTCGTCTTCAATCCGTTCCACGCCTTTCCGCAGGATCTGAGGATCGAGACGCTCGCTTACGAGTTCATCTTCAGCGCGCCCGGCGGAAACGACGAGAAGGCCCGCGCTCAGATCGTCGTGAAGCCCAGGCCGTACACGGGCAAGACGCGCCTTTCGCTTCCCGTCGCGGGACGCCTTCTCGTGCACGACGGTCACGACTTCTACTCGCATCACCGCAGGCTCGACGTCACGGGCGGCATGACGACGGCGCTCGGCATCACCTCCAACTTCGGGCGCTATGCCTACGATCTCTGCGTCGTCGACGAGCAAGGGCGGATGTACTCGGGAACGGGCGAGAAGAACGAGGACTGGTTCGGATTCGGGGCGCCCGTGCTGGCGCCGGGCGACGGAACCGTCGTCTCGATGGCGAACGACCGGCCCGACAACACGAAGAGCCGGAAGGCCCCGCTCGATCGCGACGCCGTGATGAAGAACGTGAAGCTCCTCTTCGGCAACTACGTGATCCTCGACCACGGCAACGGCGAGTACAGCTTTCTCGCGCACCTCAAGCAAGGCAGCGTCACCGTGAAGGCCGGCGACAGCGTGAAGCGCGGACGGAAGATCGGCGAGATGGGCTTCTCGGGCGATGCCTTTCTCGTGCACCTTCATTACCAGGTGCAGTCCGACGCGGGATTCGGCGAAGGGCTTCCTTCGTACTTCGAGGGCTTCAAGCGCGCGAACGGAGCCGGCTGGACCGTCGTGAACCGGGACGCGATCGATACGGGCGACGTCGTCGAGAGGCTGCCCCGGAAGCCCTGAACGGCGCTACTTGCGACAGGCCTGCGCGAACCCGCTCGCGCAGGCTTTCGTGAGGAGCTCTTTCGCGCGGGCCTTGCTCACCGCGACGCCGTTCCCCTTCTCGTGCGCCTGCGCGAGCTCGAAGCAGGACTCGCCGTCCCCCGCCAGGCAGCCCTTGTCGTAGAAGTAGGCCGCGAGCGCGAGGTCCTTCGGGACTCCCAGTCCTCCCGAGTGGATGACGCCTCCGTTGAAGCACCCGAACGCGTCCCCTTTCGAGCAGGCGATCTCCGAATACGAGCGGCCCTTGGCGAGGTCCTTGGGCACTCCGCTCCCGTTCAGGTACAGACCGCCCAGGAGGGCACAGGCCCGCGACTGGTGGACCTCGGCACTCTGGAGGTCACCGGGATCCACGGGCTTCTCGCAGAGGTCCTGGAACATCCTCGCGGCGCGGGCGACGTCCTTCGCGACCCCCTTGCCGTCGCGGTACGACCGGGCGAGGTTCACGCAGCCCGCCAGGTTGGGCGCCTGGCACGGCGCGCCCGCGCAGCCGCGGCCGTAGAGCTCCACCGCCCGCTCGGCGCTCTGCGCGACACCGATGCCCCGCTCCACGAGGAACCCGAGGTTCGTGCAGGCCGTCGGGTTCCGGCCTTCCTCGCAGGCCTCGCGGTACGCGGCGACGGCCCTCGTGAGGTCCTTCGGCACCCCGCGACCGTTCTCGAACATCAGGGCTTCGTTGTAGCAGCCCCGCACGTCTCCCAGCTCACACGAGCGCACGTAGAGCGGCGTGGCGGTGGCGTCGTTGCGAGGGACGAGCGTGCCCGTCGCGTGGAGGAAGGCGAGGTGCGCGCAGCCCGCGGCGCTGCCGAGCGCGCATGCCCGCTCCAGCATCGGCACGGCCTCGCCTTCCCGGCCCGGCCGTTCCTGCACGAGGAGCCCGCCGTTCGCGCAGGCCTCGGCATCGCCGACGCGGCAGGCCGAGGCGAACGCATCGATCGCCGTCGTCTTCTCCGCTTCGCCTCGCGCGAGCGTCCACAGAACGAGCGCGCGGCGGTTGCACGCCCCTGGCGCCCCCTCGCGACAGGCCCTCTCGAGGAACGAGAGTCCGTCGGCGGGCGTGAGGCTCACGGTCCTCCTCTCGGCACCCCGCGCCACGACGACGTCGACGGGCTCGCAGGAGCGCTGGAACGCGACCGCGTCGAACTCGCAGTCGTCCCTCACGTCCGTCTCTCCCACCCGGAGAACGATGTCTCCGGGCCGCAGCCCCGCGGCGGCCGCCGGGCCGCCCGGCAGGACCTCGCCGATCACCGCGCCCGGCACGTTCGACGGAAGCGAAAAGCGGGCCCGGAGCGCGCGCGACACGGGCAGGGCCTCCATGCCCAGCGTTCCGTTCTCGCAGGCCGCGGAAGTCACGGGTGTCGCGGGAGTTCCACCTCCGGCTGGGGCGTCTCGCGGCACCGAGGGGCAGCCGGCGAGGACGACGGACAGGGCGGCGACGAGCGCGCGGAGCTTCACGCCGCCACTCTAAACCCGTCCTTGACATCGGACGCGTTCCGG
The DNA here is from genome assembly GCA_016789625.1 of Acidobacteriota bacterium. GTDB lineage: Bacteria > Acidobacteriota > Thermoanaerobaculia > UBA5066 > UBA5066 > JAEUQS01. The sequence continues at coordinate 4,158 of JAEUQS010000033.1, forward strand.
TTAATAGTTGCATTTCGAGTTAACTATTAACGAAAAGGAGCCCCACATGAAACCTGCCCCCGAAGGCTGGCCCCGCATCTCGACCTCTCTGTACTACGAGGACGCCCACGCCGCGATCGACTTTCTGTGCAAGGCCTTCGGCTTCGAGCTGCAGCTCAAGGTCGAGGGCGAGAACGGCCGCGTCGAGCATTCCGAGCTGGTGTACGGCGGGGGGCTCGTGATGGTGGGCCAGGCGGACGCCGCGCAGGAAGCGAAGTTTCCGTACATGCGGAGCCCCTCGCAGGTGGGCGGGGCCAACACGCAGAACATGATGGTCTACGTGGACGACGTGGAGGCCCACTTCCAGCAGGCGAAGGCCGCGGGGGCGAAGATCGACAAGGAGCCCGAGACCACGGACTACGGCGACGACTACTGGTCCGACCGCAGCTACGGTTGCGCGGACCTCGGCGGACACCACTGGTGGTTCTCTCAGCGACTGCGGAGCAAGGCTTGAACCCGGGGGTTTCCCGATCCCCCCGGACCCCCCACGAAGGGTCATGAGCGCCCTCGACGAAACGCTCGCGGCGCTGGCCGATCCCACGCGCCGCGGCGTGGTCGACCTCCTGCGCAAGCGCCCTCACCGGGCCGGCGAGCTGGCCGACGCGCTCGAGCTGAGCGCTCCGGCGATGAGCCGCCATCTGCGCGTTTTGCGCACGACGGGCCTCGTGGAAGAGGACCATCAGGGCGAGGATGCGCGGGTGCGGACGTACCGCCTCAGAGCCGAGCCTTTCCACGAGCTGCGCTCGTGGGTCGAGGAGGTCGAGGCGTTCTGGACGCTCGAGCTCGCGGCCTTCAAGGCCCATGCGGAGAAGACGCGCGGACGAAAGCGGAGGCACGGGAAATGACGGGAGACTCCGCTTCGGCGTCCGTGTTCGTGGCGGTCGCCCCCGACGTCGCGTTCGAGGTCTTCACGAACGAGATCGATCTCTGGTGGCGGACGGGCGTTCGCTTTCGCATCGCCGGAAAGAGGCGCGGCCAGCTCGCGCTCGAGCCGCGGCTCGGCGGCCGGCTCTTCGAGACGTTCGAGGTCGCGACGGGCTCTCACACGTTCGACGTGGGCCGCGTCACGGCGTGGGACCCGCCCGCGGGCCTCGACCTCGAATGGCGGGCCTCCAATTTCGCGCCCGACGAGAAGACGTTCGTCACCGTGCGCTTCGAGCCCGCGAACGGCGGCACGCGGGTCACGGTGCGCCACAGTGGCTGGAGCGCGCTCCGCGCGGATCACCCCGTGCGCCACGGCCAGGCCACCGCCGCGTTCCTGCGCACCATGGGTCTCTGGTGGGGCGATCTCCTCACGTCGCTCCGCCTGCATGTGGCGGAGCGGTTGGAGGGAAGCTAGGCGCTCGGATCGGAGGAGGCGTCGCCCGTCTCGCGGGCCACGAGGCCGCCGATCTCTTCGAGGGCCTCGGGTGAGCCGGCTCCGATGCGCCTCGCGACCTCGAGCAGGTACCCGCGATCGATCGTCGAAAGGAAGAACCGGAGCAGCGGGTTCGCGCGAAAGTCGGTCCAGTCGGTCTCCTCGAGAACCATGCGTCCCTCGGGAAACTCGCGCAGGAAGAGGGCCAGCGCCTCGTAGATTTCCGACAGGGAACGCCCGGAGTGCCGCTGCAGCGCGCCGGTGAGGTCGTTCATCGTCTGCGGGAACGTGCCTCTCAGGAACAGGTAGCCGTAGAACAGCTCGTAGAAGCGGCGGGTATCCGCGATGGAGAGCGAAGGGCTCGCGAGAACGGTACCCCCCTGCTCTCCGGCGAGGGCCAGGTCACCGGCAGCCTTCTGGTAAAGGCGAGTGCCCTTGTGGATGTTCGTGACGAAGAGGATCGGCGTGGGCCGCCGGCCGCCCTTCCCCTCGAGCGTTCCGATGTAGTCGACCGTGGCGCGGAAGTCCTCGAAGGCGTCGTTTTCGAGCCCATACATCGCGTCGATGCAGAGGTTCACGTTCGTGCGGTCGAGGACGAGCTCCGCGTTCCGGCGAAAGCGCGCGAGGTCGGTCTTGCGGCCGCTCCTCTTGAGCGTCTCCTCGTTCACGCTCTGGAGCCCCACCTCCATCATCGCGAAATCCGCCAGGCCCAGGAGTTCGATCTGATCCTCCTCGAGCCACTCGAGCATGAACTCGCCGATGAAGCGGGTGCCCCGGTTGTGCTCGATGAGGAACGACAGCAGCGCCCGGGTGCGCTCCGGGTTCACGTTGAAGATCGTGTCGTAGAACTCGATCTGGGGCACGCGGCGTTCCAGCAGGAAGCGCAGCTCCTCCTCGACCCGGGCCATCGAGTAGCCGCCGGTGTGGCGCCGGCCACGGCCTTCATAGCAGAAGCTGCAGCTCCAGATGCAGCCACGGTACGTCTCGACGTACACGGTGGGGTACGTGTCGTACGCGTCGAACACGCCGTCGAGGTACGGTGACGGAACCTCGTCGAGCGTGTCGTGCTGGACGAGCTTCGTCCCTTCGGAGCGGCCCAGCTCCCCGGGGCGCACGAGGCACGGGAACGGCGCAGGCTCCTCGCCCGCGGAAAGCGCCGAGAGCAGATGCACGAACGCCCACTCCCCCTCACCCACGACGCAGTGGTCGACCAGCCCCTCGAGCTCTCGCGGATCCTGCGAGATGACGTCGATGCCGCCGAGGACGATCCGGGCCCGGGGCTGGAGATTCCGCAGGTCGCGGATGAGATCGAGGATCTTCGGGCCGTGTCCGTGATGAACCGAGAAGCCGTAGAGATCCGACGGCGAGGAAAGCAGGTCGAAGAGGACGTGCCGGCTGGTCTTGAGCACCGAGTGGTTCACGACGCGCACGTCGAGGCCCGGCAGCCGCCGCTTCACCGTGGCCGCGAGCGTGTAGGTGCCCAGCGAGTAGTGCCGGTCGTTGCAGTTGATCGAGACGAGCGTGACTTTCATGGTCATCCGAACGGGTGGATCCCGCTGCGCGCCGGCAGCCCGAGGCGCGCGGCGTGGAGCCTCGGCGTGCCGACGCTGCCGAAAGAGAGGAGCGGAAGCCCAGGCGCGACGATGCGCACGATCTCGAAGCCGCAGGCCGCGCAGTCGGGGGGCCCGAGCACCACGGAGACGGCGTCGGGGGCGAGAGCGAGAACCTCGCTCACGAGATCGGCCTCGGTGACTTCCTCGGTCGCAGGCGCGAACGCGCCGTGTGCGGCGAGCTCGGTTCCAAGCTCGGCCATCAGCTCGCGGGAGCGCTCCTCCGTCGCCCAGTAGCCCGTGTGCGCGTCGGGGCGTGCGAGAACCGGCGGCATCTCGCCCGGGGGCGACCCTGGCTCGTGGCTCACCATCCACTGCCACAGCAGCGCGGCCTCCGCGGTCGCGGCCGCCGCGGCTTCGGGAACGTCGAGGCGGGCCGCGAACCCGAGCGCGATCCACGGGTAGACGTCGCCCGTCACGACGGCGAGGACGGACGGAACCCGCGGCGGCAGGGCCAGCCCGCGCAGCGAGAGAGAGAGATCGGCTTCCCGAAGCCGCGCGACCAGCGGGCCGAGCCGGCCGGGCAGGCACGCGGGGTCGACCTTCGGACCGTAGGCCCGGCGGTGCCACGCCTCGACCACGCGAAAGCGCTCGACGACCTCGAGCAGCGCGTTTCGGCGCGCCTCCGGGACCGACCTGTGGCTCGCGATGCCGCTCGACAGCATGGGCGCGAACCGCGGCTCCTCGCGGTTCCACGAGCGCGTGTGGAACACGGCCGCGGCGGGCACGAGTCGCCGCTCGCCGGTGCCGAGCGCCTGGCCTTCGATCCACGCGAGCTCGGCGTCCAGGTCGATCGGCGCATAGCCCGTGAGGGCGCGCTGCTCCTCGTCGAAACCACAGAAGAGATCGAGGGGCGGCGTGAGCCCGGCGAGATCCCGGCCCTTCGCGTGGACGAGCCGGCCCGGAACGGGGTGCAGCGCGGCGTAGCGCTCGACGGCCTCGCCGAGCTGGATCTCCTGGGCGCTCGCGAGATCGGGTCCGTGTCCGCGGGCGACCTCGGGCTCCTCGTCGAGAGGCATGTGCACGCGGCCGATCACGCTCGTCCACAGAAGTGTGGGGTCTACCGACGCATCGCTGATCTCGAGGATCGAGGTGAGGCCGGTGAGCGGATCGCGCAGCAGCCCGGTGTTGTGAGGCCGCTCCGGAAGCGTCTGCGCATCGCCCGCGCAGCGCGGGCAGCCGGGCACGCGAAGAAGGCCGTGGCACGAAACCTCTTCGCCCTCGAAGCGCAACACGGAGGCGAGGCCGGGCTCGGCGCGCTCGAGCACGGAAAGCAGCGCGGGCGCGAGGGACCCCTCCGTCACCGTGAAGATCGGCGACTCGATCACGAAGCCGGCTTCCACGAGCCGGGCCTCGAGGCACAGCGAGCACGGGGCGTCTCCGGCCGCGAGAAGACACGCTCCGGCGCTCGTCTCGACCCCGACGACGGAGATCCCCACCGTCACGCCCGGGCCAGCAGGTCGTCGACCGACCGCCGAAAGCTGCCGCGTACGAGCGTGCAGAC
>JAEUQS010000350.1 GCA_016789625.1 Acidobacteriota bacterium
GAGGCCGACCGTGCGGTCGCCCACGCCGAGCGTGCCCTTCCGCAGCCCGTCCTCGAAGTAGACGGACTTCGCGAACTTCCGGTAGACCTCGCCGTGCAGATCGGGGTTGTCGTTCACCCATGCGTCAGCCGCGAGGAAGGGCCGCATCACCGCGTCGTTCCCCGCGTTGTCGAGGAAGATCCGCCAGCGCATCACCTCGTACCAGGGCTTCAGGGTGAGGAACGTGAGCCGGATGAGCTTGCCGGGCATGAGCCCCAGGCCGTCGACGAGGGCGTCCACGGGGAAGAGGCGCCTGTCGGTCCAGAGCGCCACGAGCCCGCCCTCCGCCGCCGTGAACGGCGTGGTGATCGCGAGCAGCCGGTCGACGTCCTTCGGGTGGAGGCCCGCGTAAGCCGCCGCGAAGACGCCGCCCATGCAGTGGCCGAGCAGCGAGACGCGCCTTTTCCGCGTGATCGTCCGGATCGCGGAAACGCACGAGGGAAGGTCTTCGAGGAGCCAGCGGTCGAGCGTGGTCTCCCGGTCGTTCTTCTTCGCCTCACCCCACTCGACGATGAAGACGTCGAGCCCCTGATCGAGAAGGTGCGCGACGAAGCTCGCGCCCTCCATGAGGTCGAGGATGTACGAGCGGTTGATGAGCGAGTACACGAGGAGAACCGGCGGAGCCTTCGCGGCCGGCTTCACGGGCCCGCCCGTGCGCTCGTAGCGGAAGAGCGACAGCGTTCCGGACCGGTGGACGAGGTGGCGCTTCGTGGGCGCGACGGCCACCGAGCCGGGAGCGACGAAGTACTCCGCGCCGTAGCGGGCCTTCGCCCGGAAGGCCTCCCGAAGACGGTCTTGAGCCCTGCGATCGGCCTCGGTGCCGCGTCCCGCGAGCACCTTGCCCCAGCGGGCCATGAGCCCCGCGACGTCGACGCGGAGGGCCTGCTCGGGAATCTCCTCGAGCTCGGCCCGCACCTCGTCGAGCGCCGAGCGGTAGAGCGCGTCGAGATCCTTGGGGAGAAGAGTGGGAAGCTGGCGAGCCAGGTCGAGACCCGCGCGGGCACCGCGGAGAACCGTGCCCGTCAGGGCGCCCTGGGCGAGGTCGATCCCCTCACGGGTGACGCGTCCGCCGAGCGAGACGAGGTCGTCGACGAGCTTCACGTGATCCCCAGCGCCCGGGCTCTCTTCGTCATCGCGCGACTCCCCATGAAGAGACAGAACGCCGCGAGCGCGCAGGCCGCCGGGCTCACGAGGAGCGCGAGGCGCATGCCCGAAGGGTCGGTCGCCACGCCGAGGAGGTCGTTCAGCTTGCCGACGATCGGGGGGCCGATGCCGTAGCCCGCCATCATCGCGGTGAAGAAGTAGAGCCCGACTCCGAGCCCTCGGAGCTCCGGACCGGCCACCTCGTGGACGTCGGCCGCCGCGGGGCCCAGCCACAGCAGCGCCGCCGCGAGGAGCAGCGTGTTCACCGCGATGAGGACGGGGATGCTCGTGGAGAAGAGGAGCAGGCCCCAGAGCGGAATGCAGAGCAGCGCGCCGAAGGCGCAGAACAGCATCCGCCCTCCCGGCCCGCGGCGCCGGAACCGGTCGGCCGCGAAGCCCCCGAGGATGGTGCCGGGGATGCCGCCGGCGACCGAGAGGATCCCCGCGAAGATCCCGATCGTCTTGATGTCGAGGCCGTGAACCCTCACGAAGAAGAGCGGGCCCCAGATGGAGAGCGAGTTCCCCGCGAGCGCGAAGAGCGCGTAGCCCGCGTGGTGCCAGAGCAGCACCGGCGTCGCGTAGAGCCGCTTCACGCCCTCCAGGAATCCGATCTCGGCCTTGGCGGTGGCCGTGGCGATGGCGACAATCTTTCCTTCGGTGGTCCCGCGGGCCGGCTCCTTGAGCGCGAGCACGAGGAGCGCGACGAGGACTCCTGGAAATCCGAGGAGACCGAACGCCCAGCGCCAGCCCAGCTCCTGCCCCAGCATTCCGCCGAGGAAGAACGCGAGACCTCCCCCGAGCGGGATTCCGGCGGAGTAGATCGCCGAGACGGTGGCGCGGGAGCGCGGCGGGAAGTAGTCGGAGAGGAGCGAGAGTGCCGCGGGACCCAGCGTCGCCTCTCCGACGCCGACCATGACGCGGCACAGGAAGATCGTCGTGAAGCTGTCCGCGAAGGCCGTCAGGCCCGAGAACAGACTCCAGACGAAGAGCCCGCCCGCGATGAGCCCCTTGCGCGAGACGCGGTCGGCGAGGCGCCCGAAGGGCACGCCGAGGAGCGTGTAGAAGATGACGAACGCCGTGGCGCCGAGAAGAGAGAGCTGGAGATCCGAGAGATGCAGCTCCTTCTTGAGGTACGGAAAGAGGATGTAGATGAGCGTGCGGTCGAGGAAGTTGAGCGTGTAGACGAGCGTGAGGAGCGCGAGGCCCCACCACGACGACGCGGGAACTTTGCGTTCCGTTTCGCTCATGCCGTACCCGGTGCGGAGCCCGGCACGGGCGGAGCCAAATTTCGGCTGTCATCGAGGAAAGCGAGGACGTGCGAAAGCAAGGGTCCGGTCGCCTCCACGATGAGCGCGTGACCGCTCCCCGCCACGACCTCGTGCCGCGCTTTCAGACCTTGCGCGAGACCCTCGGACCGCTCGAGAGGCATGGCCGCATCCCGCTCCGCCGAAACGACGAGCGCGGGCGCGGTCACCGCGCCCAGCTCGCCGCGAAGATCCGAGGTGTGGAGGGACGCGAGGAGCACGGCGAGCCCCTCGTACCAGGCTTTCGGGAGAGCGCTCACGAGGGCCCTTCGCGCCGCGAGGTCCGCCGCCTTCAGGCTCCTGTACTCCGGGGAGAACGCCCCTTCCGCCACGTAGTCGTACACGGCCGTCGCCGTGCCTTCACCAGCCAGAAAGGCCGCGACGAGAGCGCGCAGCCGGTCGACGTCTTCGAGCATGGCCGCGTCGAAGAAGTCCACGGCCGTGACCGCGATGAGCGTCGCCGTTCGTTCCGGATGAGCCGCGGCGAAGAGGACCCCGACCTCTCCCCCGAACGACGTGCCGAGCACGTGGACCCGGGAGATTCCCAGGTGGTCGAGCAGGAGGACGAGCTCGGGGACGTGGCCGCGAATGTCCTCGGGCGGCGCTCCGGGCGAGAGCAGCTGGCCCCGCAGGTCGCAGCGAAGAACCCGATATCGCGTTCCGAGGGCCGTCGCGATCTCCTCCCAGGCGCCCATGCTCATCATGCCGCCGTTGAGGAGGAGCACGACCGGCGCCCCCTCCGGCCCGTCGAGGCGGTGCGCGAGGACGCTCATCGTGCCTTCCCTTCGAGATAGCGGGCCCGCAGCTCCCCCTTCACGACCTTGCCGTAGGCCGTGACGGGAAGGCTCTCGACGACGACGAAGACGCGCGGGACCTTGAACTTCGCGAGGCGCGCCTCGACGAACGCCGCGAGGTCTTCAGGCGGGGCCGGATCGCCGGACGGCACGTAGAACGCGACGGCTTTCTCGCCCCATGTGGGATCGGGCACGCCCGTGACGGCCACCTCGCGCACGGAGGGGTGAGCGAGGAGCACGGCCTCGATCTCGGCGGGATAGACGTTCACGCCTCCGCTGATGAGCATGTCCTTCTTGCGGCCCACGATGCGGAAGAAGCCCTCATCGTCCCGCTCGGCGAGATCTCCGGTGCGGAAGAACCCGTCGCCCGGGAGCGC
>JAEUQS010000352.1 GCA_016789625.1 Acidobacteriota bacterium
CCGCTCCCGGCGCGCCGGTGAGGCCCGTGACACGAGCGCGGCCGGTCTTCGGATGAATCGCGTCGAGCACGCCCCCGAACCGCTCGTCGCCGCGCTCGGCCCACGAGATGGCCCGGGCAACGGCGGCCGTCTCGCCCCCGAGCACGCGCTCGGCGAGGTCTGCTGCCGCGCGGGCGTCGCTCATTCCCGATTCTCCCGAAAGACGCGGAATAGTTCCTGACCCTCGGGCCACGGACCGTAGCCCGCGGCGCCGTTAATGTGACCCGCGTCGCCAATCGACACGAGCCGGCTCCCCCAAGCGGCCGCAAACTGCGTCGCCCGCTCGAAGGAGACGTACTCGTCGTTCGTGCTCGCGACGACGAGGCTCGGGAACGGCAGCGTGACGAGCGGCATGGGCGCGAAGCCTCCGGTTTTCTTCGGATACGACGGTGCCTCGACGTCGCTGGGCGCCACGAGGAACGCCCCCGCGATCGGCGAGCGCCTTCCGTCCTGCGCCCAGTGCGCCACGAGCGTGCAGGCCAGGCTGTGCGCCGCGAGAAACGGCGGCTCCGCGCACTCGGCGATGGCCTGCTCGAGAGCCGCGACCCACTCGGCGCGCTCGGGCTCGTCCCAGCTGCGTTGGGGAACGCGGCGCCAGCCCGGATGCGCGCGCTCCCAGTGCGTCTGCCAGTGCTCGGGCCCCGAGTTCCAGAGTCCGGCGACGGTGAGAACGGGCGCGGTCAGCATGCGCCGGGATTCTACGGAGCGTCAGCAATGCGTCGACGTGCAGCAGAATCGAGGTGGACTTCATGATCAAAGCCTCACCCCTGGACATTCCGGTTTCGACGGCACCCGCCTCGCGCGCCCGCATCGCCCGGGGAACGCCCCTCACGCTCGTGGTTCGCGACGGCACCGGAACCGAGCGCAGCCGGAACACCTACAGCAACGCGGGCGAGTTCTCGTTCGGGTTCTTCGCGTATCCCATCGCGCTCTCGGGCGAGCCGGGGACGTTCACGCTCGAGATCCTGGAAGGGGCGCGGCCTCTCGGGAAGCGGGCCTTCCGGGCCTCCGATTTTACAATCGTCCGTCAGATCAGTCCGAGGTCGAGCGCGCGGAGAACGGCGCGCGTCCGGTCTCTCACGCCGAGCTTCGCGAGCACCGCGGAGGCCTGGTTCTTCACGGTCCGCTCGCTGGTTCCGAGCGCCTCGGCGATCTCGCGGTTCGAGAGCCCTCCCGCCATGAGCCTCAGAACCTCGGTCTCGCGCGGAGAGAGCCGGTCGGGCTGGTTCCAGGATTCGAAGGCCGGGGTCTCGCCGTCGAGCCTTCGCTTCACGCGCTCCGTCACGGCCGGAAGGAGCAGAGACTCCCCGCGTGCGACGCGGCGCACGGCGTCGGTGAGCGTCTCGAAGGAGACGTCCTTCAGGAGGAACCCGCGAGCGCCCGTGCGGAGCCCGGTCATGAGCGCCTCGTCGTCGTCGAACGTGGTGAGGAGGATCGTCGGAGGCAGGGCCTTCTCGCGTCCGAGCGCCGCGAGCACGTCGAGCCCCGAGCCCTTCGGCATGCGCACGTCGAGGAGCAGCACGTCGGGCGTGTGCTCCTTCACCGCGAGAAGCGTCGCCTCGCCGTCGCCGGCCTCTGCCACCACGCGGAGATCGTCCGTGAGGTCGAGGAGGCCCCGGAGCCCCTGGCGCATGAGCATCTGGTCGTCGGCGAGGAGAACGCGGATCACGCCGCACCTGCCGTCGCGAGCGGCAGCGTCGCCTCCACGCGGAAGCCCCGCGGCGCGAGTGGGCCGGCAGAGAAGGAGCCCCCGAGCGCGCGAACGCGTTCGGCGAGACCGTTGAGTCCGTTGCCCGGACTGTAAGCCGCGGCGCCGCGCCCGTCGTCGCGCACCGAGAGCCGCACGTTTCCCGCCTCGCCGGCGACGGCCACCGAAACGTGTCGCGCCTCCGCGTGCCGGCAGACGTTGGTGAGAGCCTCCTGCACCACCCGAAAAAGGGCGTGGGCGGTCTCGGGAGGCAGCTCCCGGGCCGAGACGCTCAACGAGACCTCGAGCCCGGGCAGTCCCTCGCGAAGCCTCGTGAGAGCCGACTCGAGATCCACGGCCTCGGCCTCGCGGAGCCCCGAGACCGTCTCCCGCACGTCGGCCAGAAGCAGCCTCACCACACGCTGCGCCTGCGTCGCGGCCTCGAGGGCGCGCCCCTCGCTCGTCTTCTTCGCGATCTCGAGCTGCACCGAGAGAACCGTGAGGTGATGGCCCACCGTGTCGTGCAGCTCTCGAGAGAGGGCGAGCCGCTCGGCCATGCGCACGCTCGAAGCGAGGAGGTCCTGCGTGGCCGCGAGCTCGGCCGTGCGCCGGGCGAGCTCCTCCCGCTTGAGCCGTTCGTCTGCCGCGACCGAGCCCGCCGAGAACGCGAAGAGCTGGAACGTGAGGACGACGAGAACGGTGAGCGCGACCTGGACCGGCCTCGAGGAATGGTCGAGCTCGGGCGTGCTCACGAAGTCGCCGCTCCAGAGGAGGAGCGCGCACACGACGAGCGTTCCGAGCACCTGGACGGCGAAGAGCGCGTACGCCGCGCGCCGCGGGAGCGCGTACGCGAGGCCGGCGGCCACCACGAACAGAAGGTCGGTGGAGAGGAAGAGACCGAGGGCCGAAAGGGAGACGGCGAGAACGACGGTCTGCTTGTCCACCCGGGCTCTCGGCCCGCGCCGGGTGAGCGCGAGAAACGTCCAGCCGAAGACCACGACCAGCACCGCGACGACGGCCTTCGTGACCACGAGGGCAAAGTCTGCGAAGCCGTAGGGAAGCTCCTTCGGCGCCTCGAGGGATTCCACCGCGACGAGCCCCAGCGCCGCGGTGGCCAGAATGCCGGCGGCGCGAAAGAGCGTCTCGGCGCCGGGCAGGCGGGTGGCCGTCATGTCACGCGAATTCTGCGCGTCCGGGCGGCCGGGCGCA
>JAEUQS010000070.1 GCA_016789625.1 Acidobacteriota bacterium
GGCGGCGCGCGGCGCGAACGTGAAGGTGACCGAGGTGCCGCCCGGTCCGCCGGTGCTCTCGACGCTCGTCGCCGAGGTGTACGGTCCCGAGCTCGAGGCCCGCGTCGCCCTCGCGGCGGAAGTGAGGAAGATCTTCGAGTCGACGCCCGGGGTCGTGGACGTCGACTGGCTCGTCCAGAAGGGGGCGTCGAAGCTCGACCTCGCCGTGGACCGCGAGAAGGCCGTGCGCGCGGGGATCTCGCCCGAGGTCGTCGTGCGCACGGTGCGCGTCGCGCTCGACGGCGCCGAGGCCGGCCTGCTCCACGACGACGGGGCGCGGCAGCCCGTGCCGCTCGTGCTCCGCCTCGAGCGCACGCAGCGCTCGGGCGTCGAGGGCCTCCTCGCGATGACCGTGCCCTCGGCCACCGGCCGGCTCGTGCCGCTGCGCGAGCTCGTCACCGTGTCCGAGACGCCGCGCGAGAAGTTCATCTTTCACAAGAACCTGCAGCCCGTGACGTACGTGATCGCCGAGATGGCCGGCGTCGCCGAGGCTCCGGTGTACGGAATCCTCGACATGCAGAAACGCATCGAGGCGCTGAAGGGGCCCGACGGCGTACCCCTCGAGGTCCTCTCCACGCACCTCCCCACCGACTCCTCGCGCTACGCGATGAAGTGGGACGGCGAGTGGCACATCACGTACGAGGTGTTCCGCGACATGGGCATCGCGTTCGCCGCGGTGCTCGTCCTGATCTACGTGCTCGTGGTGGGCTGGTTCCGCTCGTTCGTCACGCCGCTCATCATCATGGCGCCCATCCCGCTCACGCTGATCGGCATCCTGCCGGCGCACGGTCTCGGCGGCGTCTTCTTCACGGCCACGTCGATGATCGGCTTCATCGCGCTCGCCGGGATCATCGTGCGCAACTCGATTCTCCTCGTGGACTTCATCAACCTGGAGCTCGCGGCGGGGGAGCGCCTCGAGGACGCCGTCATCAAGGCCGGCGCCGTGCGCTTCCGCCCCATCGCGCTCACGGCCGCGGCCCTCGTGGTGGGCGGGCTCGTGATCCTGCTCGACCCGATCTTCCAGGGGCTCGCCGTCGCGCTGATCTCCGGGGTCGTCGTGGCGACGGCGCTGACCCTCGTCGTCATTCCGCTCCTCTACTACATGTACCTGAGTTCATTCAGCCCTCCGGGCCCGGAGACGCCTCCGGCGCGCGGAACCTCGTTCGGCATTCCCGAAACAGAAGGAGCTCCGTCATGACCGTCGACGACATGCTGCGTGCCATTGCCGGCGCGTTCGTCATCGCGTCCGTCGCCCTCGGGTACTTCGTGCACCCGGCGTTCTTCCTCTTCACGGCCTTCGTGGGCCTCAACCTGTTCCAGTCGGGCTTCTCGAAATGGTGCCCGATGATCTGGCTGCTGAAGAGGCTGGGCTTCAGAGAGACGAGGGAGGTTCGCGCCTGAGCCTTCTCAGCCGGCGGTCACCAATACGGGCCGGCTCGCGAGACGCACGACCCGGACGGCGGTACTCCCGAAGGCGCGCCTGTCCGTGTTGTCCGGCCCGTGCGTTCCCATGGCGATGAAGGACGCGGACTCCTCGCGGGCCACGCGCACGATTTCGAGGTGCGGCTTGCCGGCGGTGATCCGCTCCTCGTAGCGCACGTAGTCGCGAATGGCCGGCGGCACCCACTCCTTCAGCCGCTCCTTGGCGTCCAGCTCGAGGAAGGAGACGTACTCGGGCATCTGGAAATGCATCAGCGCGCGCGGGTCGTCGGGGAGGCTCGGCAGAACGTGCACCACGATGAGCCGGCCCGCCGCCGAATGCGCGAGCGCGAAGCCCAGCTCGAGGCCGTGCGCCGACGCGGCGCCGAAGTCCACGGGACAGAGGACCGTCGAGAACTCCAAGGGCTCGGCCGCGACGGCGCCGTCCTCGGGCGCGGGCACGACGTACACGGGAGCCGTCGATCGGCGGAGCACCTTCTCGGAGACCGAGCCGAACGCGAAACGCTCGAAGCCAGAGGCGCCGTGGCTCGCGATCACCACGAGGTCGGCGCCGTGGTCCGAGGTCGCTCGCAGGATCTCCGCCACCGGATCGCCGACCACGACGAGCGTTCGGATCACGACAGCCGCGCTCGCGCCCGCGTCCGCGGTGAACTCCCGCAGGCGCTCCTCCACGGCCTCCCGGTTCTCGATGGGCGAGGCCTCGGGGACCGGGACGGGTGAGGAGGCGATTCCCCACCAGACACCGGCCGTCGGAATCACGTGCAGGGCCAGGATCTCGGACCGGTACCAGCGCGCGAGACCCAGAGCGTGCTCGAGCGCGACGCGGGAGTACTCGGAGAAGTCGATGGGGCAGAGGATGCGTCGGGGTGCGCTCATGCGGTCAACATGCGCCTCTTTCGCAGCGCGCGCCTGATTCATCCGGATCATGGCGCGCTCCCGTGCCCGGACCCACGTTGGCTGCGGTGGTCCTCCGCCACGCGGCCCGAAAGGCGGCACCATGAAAGTGCCCCGTACTGCGGCGTCCCTTCTCGAAAGTCTGCGTCCGTACCTCGCCGGCCGGTTCGGCCCCGATGCGGGCTCTGCGACCCTGAGCCCTCTGCACGGCGCTCTGGATGCCGTGAAGGAGGGCTGCTACGGCGTTCCCTGGCTCGTCACCTGGTCGACGGCGGAAGGGCCGCGCCGTCTGGTGCTCGAGACCGTGCGGCCCGGAGGTTTCGGCCACGAGGACCGCGCCGACCGCGCCGGGCTGGTCGTTCGCGCGTTCGACGACTACGGCCGCCTCCCGGGACACGTGAAGCCCGCCGACTTCGGCGTCTTCCGCGAGGCCGGACCCGCCATCAGCCTCGCCGGAACCTCCGAGTTCTTCTTCCTCACGGAGTTCTGCGAAGGGACGCCGTACGCCGTGGATCTCGAGAGGATCTCGGTGAACGGCGAGCTGGGCGAGCGGGACCTCGCGAGGGCCCGGAGCCTCGCGGACTACCTCGTGGACATTCATCGCGCGCCGGTCGCGCACCCGACCTACTACCGGCGCCGGCTGCGGGATCTGGGCGGCTACGGGGAATGCGTGGCCGGCGTCGCCGACTCCGTGCCGGAGTCCTGCGCGCATCTCCCCGCGGAGGTGCTCCACCGGATCGAGGCCGGTGTCCTCGACTGGCGCTACCGGCTGCGCGACCGGTCGGACCGCCTCAGGGCCATCCACGGTGACTTCCATCCCTGGAACATCCTGTTCGAGGAGGACGGCTCGTTCCATGCCCTCGACCGCAGCCGGGGCACGTACGGGGAGCCCGCCGACGACGTCGCGGCGCTCGCGATCAACTACGTCTTCTTCGCCCTCCGCACGGCCGGCCACATGACGGGTCCGTTCGCCCGGCTCTTCGACGTCTTCTGGCACCGCTACCTGGAGCAGAGCGGCGACTCGGACCTGCCCTTCGTGATCGCCCCGTTCTTCGCGTTCCGGGCGCTCGTCCTCGCGAACCCCGTCTGGTATCCGAACGAGGCCGCGGAAACCCGCCGCCGGCTGGTCGCGCTGCTCCTCGCGGTTCTGGGCGCGTCCCGGTTCTCCCCCGGCCGGATCGAGGAGTGGACCTCGGAAGCGGAGGCATGAACGCGCCTCCCGCTGCGGCCGGCGCCGCCGTGCTCCTCACGGGGCGCCCGGCCTCCGGCAAGACGACGCTCGCCCGCGCCCTCCTCGCGGATCTCCGCAAACGGGGGCTCCCCGCGGTGCACCTCGAGTCCGATGCGCTGAGAGAGGCGCTGTTTCCCCAGGCCGGATACACCCCGGAGGAGCGGGACCGCTTCTACGCGGCGCTCGCCCGCCTCGCGGCGCTCCTCGCGGCGCAGGGCCTCGCGGTGGTGCTGGACGCCACGGCGCCGCGCCGCGCGCATCGCGATCTCGCGCGCGCCGCCCTGCCGGGCCTGCTCGAGGTCTACGTCTCGACGCCCCTCGAAACCTGCGCGGCGCGCGACCCCAAGGGGCTCTATCGCCTCGCCCGCGCCGGCTCGGCGCCGCATCTGCCCGGAGCGGGCGAGCCCTACGAGGAGCCTTCGGAACCGGATCTCGTCGTCCGGGAGGGGCGGGATCCGGTGAGCGCCGCGGAGGAGATCCTCGCGAGCCTGGCGGTCCGGTGCCCATGATTCAGGTGCTCCATGCGCCGGGCCCGGCCGGGGTCCATCTTTTCCCAGGAAGGGGGACGAAGCCATGACAGCCCCACGAGCCCGCCCCGCCACAGCTTTCACCTGTCTCGATTGTCCGGCTTACGGATCGGAGACCTGCGCGATCCTGGAGAGCCTCGGCCGCTCCTGCGACGTGCTCCTCGCCGCCAGTACGGCGACGGCTCACCGGGGCGACAGCCGCGGGAGGCACCGTGCGGCGCCCCGCACCAGCTCCACCGGGTCGCCGTCGC
>JAEUQS010000106.1 GCA_016789625.1 Acidobacteriota bacterium
CTGGTTCCCGGTGTGGAACGGCCACACCGCCGTCGTGAAGCTGCTCCTCGAGGGCGGCGCGGATCTCAAGAAAGACCGCGACATGCTCCTCAAGGGCCTGGGCGGCAAGCCGCTCCTCCCGGAGATCAAGAAGCTCCTCCAGAACCCGCCGAAGGCGCGGAACATGTCCACCGTGCCGAAGCGAGCCGCGGCTACCAAGCCAGTGGCTGTTGCTGCGGCCCCCTCGAAGAGCGATCCCGCTCCCTCGCCGAAACCCTCAAAGGCCACGATGAGCACCCCCCCGGGACCCGACGCCGGTCTCGCGGCCGGACAGGCCAAGGGCACGTTCACCATGAACGGCAAGGCCACGCCGCTGACCCACGCGTACGCCATAGCCGAGCCCGGCGCGTTCGACAAGAAGAAGGAAGACATCCGCGTCATCCTCTCGAACCGCGAGCTCACGAAGACGAACGTCGAGGAATGGTCCGATCGCATGAGGCTCGTCGACGAGGGCCTCGAGTGCGTGGAGATCGTCTTCAACGCCGAGGGGAACATCATCTCGGGCGAGTTCCGGCACAAGGCCAAGAGCTTCTCGTCGACGGGCCGCCACGTGTTCGACAAATCGGTCCTGAACGCGCAGATGGTCGCCGGGCGCCTCAGCGCGCCCGAGGACGAGTTCTTCGGCACGACGTATGCCTACGACGCGGCGTTCAAGGCCAACGTGATCCGCAAGGAGAAGCCCAAGCCGGTCTCCCCCGCCGCCGCGGCGGCCGCGACGAAGAGCGCGCCCGGAGTCGCGTATCTCGCCTACGTGAAGGCGCTCCGGGCCGGGGACATCCCGTCGCTCACGAAGCTCGTGGCCAAGGAGCGGGCCGAGATGATGAAGGCTCCGGAGTTCAAGGAGCAGCTCGGCCTCGTGCAGGCCCTCATGCCGAAGGACATCAAGATCGTCGACGGCAAGGAGGAAGGCGCCACGGCCACGCTGACTCTCGTGGGCAAGGAAGACGCGTCCACCTCCCGCGGCACCGCGACGCTCGTCAAGGAAGACGGCGCGTGGAAGGTCCAGAAGGAGAGCTGGAAGGGCGGCGATTGAGCTCGATCAGCTCCGGCTCACTTCCCGACGTACGCGGCCAGGGCCTGACGCACGACCTCGGAGAGCGACAGATCGTTCTTCTTGGCGTGCTTCTGAACCCTCGTCCAGAGGGGGTCGGGGACGCGCACGAGCCTCGGCACACCGATCTCGTTCTTGGGGACGGGCTTGTGTCCAGCTCGACGGCCAGGTGTGACGGGCACGGTTCACCTCCTAGAGCGGTGCGCAGGGCGGAACGCCCGGAGCCACACCGGCAGCTCATTCTAAACCGATATTGGGATAGCGGCCGATCCGGGCTCGACCCCGCCGCCCCGCCATGTGACCATTTCCGCCCATGAGCGACGTTTCCGTTCTCGGCACCGGCCTCCTGGGCGGCCCCATCGCGCAGCGCCTCGCGACGACGGGCAACAGCGTCACCGTGTGGAACCGCACCCGGCAGAAGGCCGAGGCGCTCTCGCTGCCCGTGGCGGACTCCCCGCGCGCGGCCCTCGAGGCGGCGCCGGTCGCGATCCTCATGCTGGCCGATGCGCCGGCCATCGAGGCGGTCCTCACCGCGGCGGGTGACGCCGTCCGGGGAAAGACGATCGTCCAGATGGGGACGATCTCGCCGAAGGAGAGCCTCGGGTTCGCGGCGTCCGTGGCGGCGGCCGGGGGCGACTGGGTGGAAGCGCCGGTGCTCGGCAGCATTCCGCAGGCCGAAGCGGGCACGCTCCAGGTGATGGTGGGCGGCTCGGGCGCGCAGCTCACGAAGCTCACGCCGATCCTCTCGCTCCTCGGCGCGCTCCACCACGCGGGCGAGGTGGGCAAGGCCGCGGCGCTGAAGCTCGCGCTCAACCAGCTCATCGGCACGCTCACGGCGGCGTTCGCGACGAGCCTCTCCTACGTGCGGGCGACGGGCGTTCCCACCGAGCTGTTCCTCGCCATCCTCCGCGAGAGCGCGCTCCACGCCCCCACGTTCGACAAGAAGCTGCCGCGCATGCTGGCGAGCGACTACGCGAGCCCCACGTTCCCCGCCAAGCACCTGCTCAAGGATCTGAGGCTCGTGGAGCACGCGTTCCATGAGGCCGGTCTGGGAACCGATCTCGTCGCGGCCGTGAACACGACGCTGGAACGCACGGTCGAGCTGGGGCACGCGGAGAGCGACTATTCGGCCCTCGCGGACGCGATCACGAATCCCCGAAAGAGCGTGCCGGCCATTCCCGAGTCCACGCGCGAGGTGCTGCGCGCGTCGGTGTTCCGCCTCGAGGACGAGCCCTACGTGTGGGTGAAGGCCCGTTCCGTGCCCCGCGCGGGAAAGCACCTGATGGTGTCGGAGGACGATCTCGACATCACGGTCGTGACCCACGAGAGAGAGCTCGCGCACGTGGACGTCGCGTCCCGGAACGCCGACCTATGGGCGCTTCTCTCCATCGACTGCGCGAACCCCTTCTACTGCGTGGGCTTCCTCACCGCGATCGCCACCGAGCTGACGGCCGCCGGCCTCGACCTCCTCGCCCTTTCGGCCTTCACCCGCGACCTGATCTTCGTGAAGGACGCGGACCGCGGCCTCGCCCGCGAGGCGCTCCTCCGCGCCGGGATCGCGGAGCGGGTCCCGTAGGAGACGCGCCGCGAGCTTCCGGAGCGGCAGGCCCAGGAGGCTCGCGTGGGGCTCGCCGCCGTGAAGGGAGACGAGCCGCACGAGCTGCTCGAGGCCGAGCACCGTGAAGACCGGCAGAATGACGCCCTCCAGGATCGTCCCGTCTCCCCGCGCCACGTAGCCCGCCGCGCGCTGCACCATCCAAACGGAGAGGATGAGCAGCACCCAGGCGATGGTCTTTCCCCAGAAGAGCGGCTGGAATCCGTAGCGCACCTCGAGCTCGAGCTGCGTCTTCGCGGGCAGGAAAGAGAGGTACGGCTCCCAGAGGTGGAACTCGTCGCCGAGGTACGCCTCCTCCGACGGGCGATCCAGGTCGAGCGTTGGCGCGGCCACGCCCCGCCGCCTCGGGAACAGGAACCGGAACGCCGAGGTGGCGAGAGTCCACGGCACGCTCGTGAGCACCGAGCCCACGGGGCGCCCCTGCGCCATCGAGATGCCGAAGCGCACGAGCGACTCCGGAAAGACCGTGATCGCGATTCCGTAGATTCCCGCGGGGAAGTCCGTGAGCGGCTTGCCCAGGGCCCGGCAGAAGAGATCGAAGGCGCCGAACACGCCGAGCGCGATGAACGTGAGCGCCGAGATGCGGGTCATGAGCTCGGCGGGAACGTTCCACTCGCGCTCGAGCCGTTCCTGGACGTGCGTGGGCAGGAGACCGGCGAAGGGGGCCAGCAGCAGAGTCGACCGGTAGCCGTGCGCGCGCCGCAGATGGTCGCGCCTCTCGTGGGCCGCCGCGGCCTCGGTCTCCTGGTCGTAGCGCGCCGCGACCCGCACGGCGTGCCGGTCGTCCCAGAGCGCCACGGTGTAGGCGATGAGCCCGCCCACCTCGCGGATCCTCACCACCTCCCACAGCTCGCCGTCCCAGTGGAGAGCCGTGCCGGGATGCTCGGCCCAGGTGTGGATCTGCGGGCTGCGTGCCTTCCAGCCCTTCGGCGCGCGGCTCACGATCTCGTAGCCGCCGGGCACCGCCCGGAGCCGATCGGTGCCGAAGGGGCGCGGCATTTCCCCATTTTCACCGAACCCGGAACCGTGGCCCTCGTGTATTGGTTCCGGAGGTACGTTCCATGACCCTCGCCGACGTCCTCGCTCTCTCGGCGGCGCTCCTCGCCACGTGCGGGGGCCTCGCGGCCCTGTTCCTGATGTTGCCTGTCCTCGCGCCGCGCAAGGTGGCGCAGGCGCGGGCGGCCGCCCTCGCGAGCCCCGTGGGGACGTGCCTCACCGGCCTTCTCGGCACGGGCCTCGGGCTCGTGCTCGCCGGGGTCGCGGGGAACGCCGCGCGGGGACCGGTGCGGCTCCTCGCGTTCCTGATCGTCCTCGGGCTCCTGTCGACTCTGGCGGTGGGCGGAGCCGCCGTGGCGGGAGAGCTGGGCCGCCGCATCGCCCATCATTCCGGAGCCGCGAATCCCGCCCATACCGCGCTCGGCGCCGCCGTGCTGCTCTTCGCGTGTCTCGTGCCGCTCGTCGGCTGGTTCGTGGTGCTGCCCATCACGACGGCGCTCCTGCTCGGCGCCGGCTTCCGCGGCCTCCTGCCTTCGCCGGCTGCTCTTCCGGATCCGCTTCCCGCGTCATGAACCGCCGCGCGTTTCTCGCGGGCGCCTCGCTCGCCGCGGCCGGCGCCTTCCCGAGGCTTCAGGCGGCACCCGTCGAGGTCGACGCCAGGCTCGTCCGCGCGCTGCGCCGCATCACGTTCGGGCCGCGGCACGCCGACGTGACCCGGGTCGCACGCATCGGCCTCCGCGCCTACGTCGAGGAGCAGCTCGCTCCCGAGCGTCTCGCCGATGCCGCGGGGATCCGCAAGCTGACGCCGCTGGACCTCGCCGTGCCGGACCTCTTCCTCCTGCGGCGCGGCGAGGCCGCCTTCGTGCTGCGCAAGGCGACGCTCCTCCGGGCGCTCAACTCGGAGAGGCAGGTGCTCGAGAGGCTCGTGGAGGTGCTGCGCGATCACCTCTCGATCTCGGCGGCCAAGGACGACGTCGGCATCCTCGCGATCGCGTTCGACCGCGACGTGATCCGCAAGCACGCGCTGGGCTCCTTTCGCGACCTCGTGCGCGCGTCCCTCGAGGCACCGGCGATGCTGGCCTACCTGGACGGCGCGCGCAGCAGCGGCACCTCCCCCAACGAGAACCACGCCCGCGAGCTGCTCGAGCTGCACACCCTGGGCGTCCACGGCGGCTACGGTCAGGCCGACGTGAGCGAGCTGGCGCGGTCGCTCACGGGCTTCACGCTGGGGGAGAGGTTCCGCGTGTACGGGGAGGCCCGCTTCGAAAACGCGCGGCACGACGGGCTCGCCGCGCACCCGCTGGGCCTCGCGCTCACGGGCGACGCGCGGCCCGACCTGGACGCCGTGGCGAGCGCGGTGTCTCTCCACGCGGCGACGGCCACCCGGCTCTCCGCGAAGCTCTGCCGGCGCTTCGCGGGCTCGATGGCCGAACCGCTCGTGAGCCGCGTGGCGGCGACGTTCACGAGGTCGCGCGGCAACCTCGCGGCCACTCTCCGCGCGGTGCTCCTCGCCCCCGAGCTTCTCGACGCGCCCCCGCGCTTCCTGCGTCCGCTGCGGGGCACGGTGAGCCTCCTCCGCTCCCTGGAAGCCGAAAGCGACGGCGGCAACGGGCTCCAGGAATCTCTGAGGGCCATGGGCGAGCTGCCGTTCGACTGGCCGACGCCCGACGGCTTCCCCGACGACGAGGCCGCCTGGACCGGCCGTCTCTCCGCTCGCTTCCGGTTCGCCGCCGCGCTGGCGTCGGGCTCCGTTGCGGGCACGTCCATTCCCGCGGCGCTCCGCGACGAGACCCCGGCGGCCCTCGCGCCGCGCGTGATCCACCGCTCGCTGACGTTCCAGGAACGTCGCGCGCTCTTCGCGCTCCCGCCCGAGACGGCGCGGGCGGCCCTGCTCGCGCACCCCGAGGTCCTCGTCGCATGAAAGACCGCATCCTCGTCGTCCGTCTCGCCGGAGGCTGGGACTCCCTGAACGCCGTGGTGCCGCACCGTGAGGACGCCTACCACCGCGTACGGCCCACGCTGGCACTTTCGTCGAAAGACCTCCTCCCCATCGACGACCGCTTCGCGCTGCACTGCGCTCTCGCCCCGCTCGTTCCGTTCCTTCGCGAGGGCACCCTGGGCATCGTCCACGCGGCGGGCCTGCCCGGCCAGGAGCAGCGCTCGCACTTCGAGGCCTGGGACGACGCGGACGCGGGCGGGGTCTCCGCGAGCGCGTCGGGGCGCCCGCACGGAGGCTGGCTGGCGCGCGTCCTTGCCGAACGGCCCGGCGAGGCGGGCGGGCTCCGGGCCGTCGCGCTCATGGACGGCCCCGCCGCGCTCCTCGCGGGGGCGCCCGG